>CAMCTH010000455.1 GCA_945877965.1 Planctomicrobium piriforme
TGCATTCTCGCGATGGGCCGCGAACTGCTCGCGGATCGTGAGGTGCGCTAGGTCCTCTTCTTTCAACGGCGGGACGTCGTTCGGCGGCGGCGGAGGCGGATCGTTGAAGATCACTTCAATCACCCACGCGCCGCGAGCGATCGGTTGGGTCCGCAACGGCCCGGACGTCATGCAAAGGACGGCGGCATTGGTAATCACACCGCCGTAGCGAGGATCCTGAGCTGCCACGCGGCGAAAGACCGTGGATCGCAACTTCGCGCGCACTTGGTCGTCGAATCGCCCCTGCACTTCTTCTTGCAGCTGCTTCAGATTCTGCGGCGGCGGAACGTTCACCAGATCCGACTTCGCCTGAGCAAGGGATTTTAATGACGCCTGTACTTGTACTTGCTGCTGCTCGGGCAACTCGCTCAGCAAATCTTGTTCGGAGATCGCGACGTTCGCATTGCGGGCTGAGGCGGCCACTTCCTCTGCCGTCAGCGCGCGGTCGTACAGTATCGCTTTGTCCACGCTGATCGTGAGGAACTTGTTGCCTCCCTTCGGCAAATGCCGCAGACCGAACAGCACCGAGCTCTTGTCTTTGGGAAATACGACCGACCCTTTGCGGAACGGCTTTCCGTACGGCACGCCGTTGCGATAGAGCGTCGTCGTGCCGTCGGCCGCGTAAACCATGGCCAAGTGCAACGTCTCGCCGACGCTCGTCTCGGCCGTCGATTCGGGGAAGTCTTCGGTGCGGATGAAGCTGTTGCTGCCGGAGATCCAATGTTGCGGTTGTCGCTCGCCGAGCACGATCGAGTCGAACAGAGGGCCGGGGCCTTGGATGCTCATCGCGCCGCCGCCGCGCTGTTTCACATTCGCCAACTGAAACCAAACCTCCAGCGTCTTGGCTTGCAAATCGATGGGCAGCGGTCGACTTTGGAGATATGCGTCCTTCAAGACCGCCATTCCGTCTTGGAACTTGATCTCGCCGTGAGCTTGGAGATCGAGCTTGTGCAGGGAGTCGGTCAGATCGCCGTTGAACTCCCAGGCCGCGAGGGGACGAAGATCGACGACCGGCCGACCGGCGAACTTTTTGTTTCGTTCCGCCAGTAGTTTCTCACGCACCGGATTCAAGACGGCATCGATCTCGGCCTGCATCGTCGCGATCTGCGTTGCAAGGTGTTTGCGCCGGGAATCGAGCTCCTGATTTTTGGCGAGCACTTGGTCGGCATCGACTTGCGGCGGGCGGAAGTCGGACTCGTACCAGTCGCGCAAGAACTCGCTGCGATAGCTGAATTGCGGCGCAATGAGTTCCACGAGGGGACGATTCTCGATGAACACGGCATCGAACAATAGCAGCGGCTCGATCAGCATCTGCAGGCCGGCCGGGTAGTTTTCGTCGAGGCTAAAGTAGCGGCTCTTTTGCGGATCGGGCGTGACGGCCAGCGCATTCTCCAATTGCATCCATTGCGACGGGAAGACGTCCAAGAACCGCTCGATCTTACCGTCGGCCAGCATACGATCGAGTTGCTTCCGCAGCACGTCGGGCTTGGCGAGTTCGCCTTGCTCGGCCAGATCGAGAAGTTGCTCGTCGGGGATGCCGGCCCACAAGAAAAACGAGAGCCGAGAGGCGAGTTCGAATTGGCCTGAGGCGCCGTCGTCGCGAGGTGATTGATAGAGAAACATCGGCGAGCACAACGCCGCCGAGGCGACTTTCTTCATGCTCTCGGTGAACGACAAGCCTTGCTGCAACTTGTCGGTCGCATAGGTCGCATACCGACGGAGCGTCGCCTCGTCGACGGGCCCGCGAAACGCGAGTCGCAGAAACTTTTTCAGCCGACGTTCGATTTCGACGGAAAGATCGGTGCCGTCCGCCGGCGGTTGAAAGAAGTCCTGCCAGATGCCGACGGTTTGCGGATTGAAGTCCGGGCTTTCGACGATCGAGACGCTGAGCCGCAGGAACGCATCAAGCAACAACGGCGAAAGCGTCAACTTGTCGGCTTGGTTATCGAAGCCGTGCTCGGCCCGCAGGTCTTTGGGAAAGGCCTGCACTCCCGCCAAACCGGGTTGAGGGGCTAACGAGTGCGAAGCGACGTTGACCACGTCGGGCATGGTTCCTGTCGTCGACGGCAAGTAGCGATCTTGTCGAGTCAGCAACTTTTCCGGCAGCTCGAAAACATTGCGATTGAGTTGAAACAGATCCTTGACCGCGTTGTTGTATTGGAAGCGATTGAGGCGAAAGATCGAGTTGCCGCGACGCTCGGCACCGGCGGTCGCCTGGCGGAGCAGCGTCTTGAGCGACGCCAGCAATCGCGTCCGCTCCTCCGGCTTCAACTGCGGCTCTCCTTCCGGCGGCATGTCGTTCGCGTCGATGACCTCGATCACCCGCTGAATCAACTCGGGCTGAGCCAGCAACTTTTCCGCCGAATCGACCGTCGGAAAACTAATGTCTCCTTCCGGCTCTTGAGTTCCATGACATTTCACGCACTTCGCCGTCAGCAGCGGTTGGATGAACTCATCGAACTCCGCGGCCGGCGCGATGCTCGCGAATCCGCCCGAGAAAGCGGCGGCACAAGTCAGCGACAGGATCCATCTGGCGAGCATTGAGATAAGCCTTGTTACACGCCGAATCGCTACGTCCAGAGATCCGAGACGACTTCGCTGCTATCGGCAAAACGGTCCATCTCCAAGCCCATCAGTTGCGCGAAGGTGAGCCAGAGGTTCGAGTTCAGCATCCCACTCTTGCACTTGATGAAGCGGCCTTGCTTGATCTGGCCTTGAGCCTTGCCCGCGACGATCATCGGCAGGTCGTAGTACTGATGCGTCGCACCGTCGCCGAGACCGGCTCCATACGCGACCAGCGAGTTGTCGAGCAGGCAACTGCCGTCGAGCTCCTTGATCTCCTTCATCCGCCGGATCAAGTAGGCGTACTGCTGCATGTGAAAGAGGTCGATCTTTTGCACCTCTTTGTAGCCTTCGCCTTTTTGATTGTGCGTCATGCTGTGATGCTGCACCGGCTTGTCGAACACGCCTTCGTACATCAGCGTGGCATCCCAACGTTCGGGGCCGATCATGAACGTGGCGACGTTGGTGATCCCCATCTGAAAGGCCAGCAACATGAGATCGGCTTGGAGCTGGATATACTCGCCCCGCGGCAAGACTTCGTTCTTGGGAATCTTGATGTCGACGCTCACCAGCATTTTCTGCATCTTCTCGATGCGCAACTCAATGTCGCGAATCATCGACATGAATTGATCGAGCGTCTCCCGGTCATCGCGAGCCAGCTTCTTCGACAACGACTTCGCATCGGCCAGCACGAGGTCGGTCACATCCGCGACGTGCGTGCGATAGCTATCGCGGAGGAACAGTCGGTCGTAGAGCTTTTGCGGTTCTCGAATCGACGGCGCCATTTTGTTTGGGCCGTACCAAGAGATGTTGTCGAACTCGATCGGCTCCTTACCGGCCGTGAAGCCGTTGCAACTGATTTCCAGCGTGTTGAAGATCGTGTTCCGACCGACGACGTCGCCGATCACCTGATCCAACGTCCGGCCGTTCGGGTGCCGAACCCCTTTGGCCGCCGCTTGAGCGGGAGACAAGCTAGTCAAATAGCACGACGCCCCTTGCGCATGAACGTCTTGGCCGTCTTTGTAGGAGCGGTCCAATCCGGTGATCAGCGTCACATCATGGCGATGCTCGGCCAAAGGCTGCATCGTGGAGGTCAACTCCAGCGGATAGATGCCCGGAGTGTTCTTGAAGCGGCGCTGTTCCTTGGATTTGTCGGCATTGAAGCCGCCGATGAAGCCCGGCAGTTCCGCGTTCTCTTCGCCTGGAAAGAAGCAGCGGCGGACGATGCCGTTGGGGATATAAACGATCACCAACTTCTTGCTCGGCTTAGCGACCGCAGTCCGATCGGCGGCGCCGGCCAGCGAGTGAAAGAACGGCAGCGAAAGCATCGCCCCGTTGGCTCGCAGGAAGTTTCTTCTGGAAAGACGCATGTCGAAAGCTCCGCAGATTATCTTCAGCCGGTGAAATCAATTCTTGCCGACGGTCCGTGAGACGAATTCAATCCCGCGCTGTAAGTCCGTGTTTGTTCCCATGACCTGCACCGTGGCGGCTATTGACAGTATTTCAACTGTGCCTGACGAGCCGCCTCGGCGACGATCTTCCCGATCCGCGGAAAGTCTTTCTCGGGAAGACGCGAGGCCGGTGCGGCGACCGTAATCGCGCCGACTGGGTGCCCGTGGCGATCGCAAACGGCGGCCGCCACGCAGTGAATCCCTTCCAATCCTTCCGATCGATCCAGTGCGTAGCCGGATTGCACGATCTGGGCCAGTTCCTTGTAAAACGCGCGGCGATCGGTGATCGTCGTCGGCGTGTAGCGTTTGAAGCGAATCCGCTCGACGAGTTCGTTGCGATCCTCTTCCGGCAGGGCCGCGATGATCGCTTTGCCCGGCGCGCAACTAAAGGCCGGACAGCGCGCACCGAGTTCGGCCGAGTACTTAAACGGATGGATCGACAGGAACTGTTCGAGGATGACGTTCTCCGTCTCCACGAGACAGCAGACCTGCGTCGTTTCGCCGGTCGCACGGTTCAGGCCGCGCATCGCC
>CAMCTH010000456.1 GCA_945877965.1 Planctomicrobium piriforme
TTGCTTGCTCGCGGCCAGATCATCGACGGCGTCGCGGAGCGTACGGTGAGACATGTCTTCCGTCGTCGGGTCAGGGTTGTCATGAGAACGCGGCGTCGTCGCAGGGTCGAATGATTTTACAACGGAGTGGCCAGGGGAAGCAGAGGCGACCGACGCGGAAAACGGTTAAATTACGAACTTCACGGACGACATATTCTGAGAGACGAGCAGAGAGAGTGCGTCCGCAGATTGCGCAGATTTCACAGATGAGAGAGAGGAAAAGGCGATCGTTGCTTGAACTTTGTTCTTGCTCTTGCTTCTTCCCATCTGCGAAATCTGTGCAATCTGCGGACGCATTTGTCTGCTTGCTCCGGTCCTGCGTTCTCTTCGTTATCAATTTCATCCGAGTGCCTGCCATGCGATGGTTCATTTTTCTGAACGTGATGCTCTCGTGCGGTCTTCTCGCGGCGGCGGAGCCGACTAAGCCCGAGCGGGATTCGCCGCCGGTGATTGTGCGGGATGAGAAAACAATCGAAGGTTGGCGGGTGCAGATCGATCGGCGATTGACGAGCGGCGAGCGGGCCGACATCGGTCGTCGAGCCGAGCGTTTGCTGGGCGACAAGCTCTACGAGATCGCGCAGTTTCTGCCCGAGGATCGTTTGGCCAAGTTACGGGCCGTCGTCATCACGCTCGATCTCGATCACGGCCGGCTGACGGCGATGCAGTATCATCCCGGCGCCGGCTGGCTCCGCGAGCACGGCTACGATCCGGAGTTGGTGAAGCATGTACATATCCCGAGCGCGGTGCGGTTCGTTAATTTGAACCATCAGCGGACGCAGCCCTGGTGCGTGTTGCACGAGTTGGCGCATGCCTATCACGATCAGGTGCTCGACTTCGACAACCCGCAAGTACGGGCGGCCTACGAGGCGGCAAAGGAGAGCGGCACGTACGACGACGTTCGCCACATCCACGGCCACACGACGAAGCACTACGCGCTGTCGACGCCGATGGAATACTTTGCCGAGTTGTCGGAAGCGTACGTCGGCACGAACGATTTTTATCCATTCGTCCGCGGCGAGCTGAAACAACACGACCCGCGGGCGTATGAGTTGCTGGAAACGATCTGGGGGAAATTGCCGTGAGTCGCGAACGGGAATGCGTCCGCAGATTGCGCAGATTTCGCAGATGAGAAATGCTTTTGTCTTTCCATCTGCGAAATCTGCGTCATCTGCGGATGATTTCTTCTCTCTGTTCCCTCTGCGGTCTGTTCATAACAGGATTGAACGAATGACTCGCTCTGCACTCGACCGTCCCGCGATCGATCCGACGCCGATCTTTGAATTGTTTCGGGGTTCGTATGCGACGGAGTTGCTGACGGCGGCGGTTGCGCACTTCGGTGTGTTCGAAAAATTGGCGGCGGGGACGAAGTCGCACGAGCAGCTCGCCGGCGAGATCGGGCTCGCGCCGCGACCGGCCGTTGTGTTGTTCACGGCTTTGAAAGCGATGCGGTTGATCGAAGACGTGGCGGGCAGGCTGACGCTGACGAAAAATGCCGCGGAGCATTTGGTTCCCGGCGGGGCGTTCTTCGTCGGCGATTACGTCGGGCTGGCGGCCGAGGCGCCGGGCGTCGTGCATATGGCGACGTTGTTGCGGAACAACGGCCCGGAACGTCGCGACGAGACGGCATTCATCTATCGCGAAGGGACCGGAGCGTCGATGGAGGCCGAGGCGTCGGCCCGGCATCTGACGTTGGCGTTGGCCGGCCGAGCGAAGAACGTCGCCCCGGCATTGGCGGCGGCCGTCGAGGCTTCTTCCTGCAAGACGTTGCTCGACCTTGGCGGCGGCACGGGGATCTATTCGATCGCGCTCGTGCAACAGAACCCACGATTAAAAGCCATCGTCTTTGATCGGCCCGAGGTGTTGAAGGTGGCGGCTGAGATGGCGGCGGAATACGGCGTGACGGATCGGATCGAGTTGGCGGCGGGCGATATGTTCATCGACCCGCTGCCGACGGATTGCGACTTGGTGTTGCTGTCGAACATTCTGCACGACTGGGACGTCCCCGAGTGTCGGACGTTGATCGAACGGAGCGCGAAAGCCTTAAGCGACGGCGGTCGGTTGCTGATTCACGACGTCTTCTTGAACGACGCGCTCGACGGCCCGCTGCCGATCGCACTCTACTCGGCGGCCCTCTTCACGCTGACCGAAGGGCGGGCCTATAGCGCGGCCGAGTATCGCGCGATGTTGACCGACGCGGGCCTGACGCCGAGCGCGGTCGCGCCGACGGCCGTGCATTGCGGAGTGATCGCGGGGCAGGCGTGAGGTTTGAGGTGAGAGGTGTGAGGAGGAAGAGAATCGCGATCCTCGGCGTTCCTCAAACCTCAAACCTCGAACCTCGCGCCTCCTTCCGGTTCTGCCGATCCTGCCGAACATTCTCTCAATGCCGACGGTAGCGGTTGCCGATGCTCTTGATAGACCCAGACGGCTCCACGTCGCCGGCCATGCCGGCATGCAACGTCCCGAAATACGTTGCGCTCGCGGAGTCGTTCGCCGTACAGAAAAATTCCCAGGGGGACCGCACGATGTTTCGTCGCCTGATGCTTGCCGCCGTTTGCGCGGGCGGGCTCGTCGGCATGTCGACCGACTCGGTCGAAGCCGGAGCTTACGACCGCCAGTGGGGCCGCAGTTACAACACCCAGCAATGGGAGCGGTTCTACCACTATCCGTACACGTACTATCCGCAGAACTACTGGTCGGCGGATTACTACAAGAGCAGCGAGAGCTTGTACTATCGCTATCCGCAAGAAATGCGGATCCCGGTCTACAACAAGGACTGGCAAAACGAGTACCCGCAAGCGCGCCGCTATCACTCCGGGCATCATTTTATCCTGGACGTTTTTTAAGGTTGGCAGACCGTTTTAAGTTGGGTGAGCCGCGCGATCCCAGGTTTGGATTGGCGTGACGGAACCGACGAGAGGCGTGCTCGACGCCGAGGGCCGCTCGGTGTTGGGCCGGAACAGAAGCGGCGTCCGCGACACGGGTTGCGGACGCCGTTCCTATTTCGAGCGAAAGCGACGCTTGTTTTCGGTTGCGCAAAACCGCTGGTCACAAACCGCTCAGCCCCCGTTTGAGTGAAAAACAGGCCGTTTTTAGGCTCAATCCGTGGTTACCGCGGAATCGATTTCGGTTATAAGTGGGACACGCCGAGGCACCCAGGGACGTGGTGCCCGCCTTTTGCCGCGAACGGAGATCGACACCTGTGATGCCTGCCAGCCCCCTCGGCAAGACGCTGAACTCGCCGCGACTGCATGAACGCATTTCGCCGCTGCGAGCGACCGACAACGTCACCAACTGGTTTTACATCGCCGCCGATTACGCCGCGCTGGCGTTGATCCTTGGCGGCAGCGTCGGCTTCTTCGAAAGTCGCGCCGCCTGGGGACTCTCGTTCTGGTGGAACGTGCCGGTCGCCATGCTCGCCGTCCTCGGCGTCGGCATGGTGCAGCACCGGTTCGCCGGCCTCGTGCATGAAGGCGCGCACTACATCCTGTTCAAGAATCGTCTGCTCAACGAATGGGCTTCGGACCTGCTCTGCATGTTCCCGCTCGTCTCGACGACGGCCCAATATCGCGTGATGCACCTCGGCCATCACGACCATGTGAACGACTGGGAGCGCGATCCCGAGTTGGTGAACATGGGCGAGACCCGGATGATGAATTGCTTTCCGATGTCGGTCCGCCGCTTCTTGCACAATTTTTACGTCCGCTCGCTCTGGCCGCCCCGCTTGTTCGAATACCTGTGGGACAATTTTTACTGCATCACGCTCGGCAACGCGCGGCACCCGTACGAAAATCGAGCGACCGGCCCGAAGCCGCCGATGCTCGGCAAGTTCCGCGTCACCAGCTTGCTCGGGCTTGCGTACATGGGCGGGATGATCGCCGTCCTGTCGGTGTTGGCCTATCGCGTGTCGACGACGACGCTGCTCTTGAGCGGGCTGGCCTGTTGGCTCGTCGGCTCGGCCGTCTGCTTGGCGCTCCCCGAACAGTGGTACTTCCGTCAATGCCTGCGGCCGGTCGTTTCAACAAAGGCGACCAGCGTCGTCCGGCTCGGCTTTCTGACCTGCTTGGAGTTGTGGGTCGGTTGGTCGCGAGCCAACTTGGGCCCGCAATGGGGCATGTACTTTTACCTGCTGTGGGTGCTGCCGCTGTTCACCAGTTGGCCGTACATCATGCTGCTCCGCGACATCTATCAACACGCCAACGCCGACGACGGCAAGCTTACGAACAGTCGCGTCTTCTTGGTGAACCCGGTGTTGCGCTGGGGAATGTTCATCTACGGTCAAGACATTCACCTGACGCACCATCTCTATCCGACGATCCCGCACTATCGGCTGCGACGCTTGCACGACGTGCTCCGCGAAGAGAACGCGGAGTACGCCGAACACGTGGTCGAAGCGCACGGCGTCTTCTGGAACCGAACGGGCGCCCCGACGGCGCTCGAGTGCCTGCTGCCGTCGGCCGCCTCCCCCGCGACGGCCGCGAAGCTAGAAGAACCAAAACGCCGCGTCGGTTAATCGACGCCGTCTCCTCGCCATGG
>CAMCTH010000457.1 GCA_945877965.1 Planctomicrobium piriforme
CGAACGCCGCCGATCAACGTAATTTTTCGCATCGCTTGTTGAAGCGTCTGAGTGCCGAGCAACTCCTCGATGCGGTCCTCTCGGCGACCGGCACGCCGCACAAGCTGACGAACGTCTATAACGGCAAAGTGCAGCCGCACGAACGGATCGTCGAGATGTCCCCCAGTCGCTTCCGCGGCGACGATTGGTATGTGCTCCAAGCCTTTGGCAAGCCGTTGCGGGTGCAAAGTTGCGATTGCGAGCGGAGCGCCTCGCCGAGTCTTGGGCAGTCGCTGTACTTGTACAACGACGAACAACTGATGGCCAAGATCGCCGACCCCGCCGGGCGAATTCAAAAGCTGGTCGACGCCAAGACCGTCGCGCCGCGGATCGTCGAAGAATTATATCTCGTCGCTCTCTCGCGCTTACCGACGAAAGACGAAGCGGACCGGACCGCGGAGTTCCTCAAGACGGCTGCGTCGCCCGCCGAGGGTTTCCACGACGTCCTCTGGTCGCTTCTGAATCGTCAAGAATTCATCATCAACCGCTAGCCGGAAGTTCACCGCTATGGCTGCTCGCATTACTCGTCGTCACGCGTTGGAACTCGGCGGCGCAGGTTTGTTGGGTCTGACGTTGCCGAACTTGTTGCGAGCCGAAGCGACGGCGACTGTCGGGCAGCGCGCGGCGAAGGCGAAGAACGTTATTTTCTACTGGTGCCAGGGAGGCCCGCCGCATCAAGACATGTGGGACCTCAAGCCCGAGGCCCCTGCAGAAGTTCGCGGCGAGTTCAAAGGGATCGACACGGTGCTGCCCGGCTATCAGGTTTGCGAACTGATGCCCGAGTTGGCCAAGCGGGTCGACAAGCTGAGCATTGTTCGCGGTGTGAACCATCACATTCCGGATCACAACCCGGGGAGCATGTTCATGCTCGGCAGCGGCAACGCGCCGAACCCCACGACGTTCCATCCTTCTTGGTCCGCCGTCTGTAAAAAGGAATTCCCCGAAACGCCAGGCCTGCCGACGGCCGTCGCCATTCCCGCCGATCCGGGCGAAGGACCGGGGGCCGGCTTCTTGGGGGCCGCGTACACGTCGTTCGCCGTCACCGGCGATCCGAGCGAAGAAGATTTCAAGGTCCGCGCGTTGGCATTGCCTACCGGCGTCGATCTCGCGCGCTTGAACCGTCGCCAAGCATTATTGTCGGATACCAACCGGATGTTCGACGGTCTTCGCGATCATCGGCCCGACGTGCTCGCCGGTCTCGACAAGTTCGCACACGATGCCTACGACATCATCCTCTCGGATCGCACGAAGCAGGCGTTCCGCATCGAAGACGAACCGGCGAAGGTTCGCGATCGCTATGGCCGCACGAAGCTCGGGCAGCGGATGTTGCTCGCCCGGCGATTGGTGCAGTCGGGCGTTCGTTTCGTCACGATCGGCGAGCCCGACGGTTGGGACACGCATGCCGACAATTTCGTGCGTTGCCGCAAGCAGATTCCGAACGTCGATCAAGGCCTGAGCGCGCTGCTCGACGACTTGGAGCAACACGATCTGCTGGACGACACGCTGGTGATGATGTTCGGCGAGTTCGGGCGGACGCCGAAGATCAACGCCAAGGCGGGCCGCGACCATTGGCCGCAAGCGATGAGCATCATCTTGGCCGGCGGCGGCGTGCCAAAAGGTTTGGTCTACGGCACGACCGACAAAGACGCCGGCTACGTCGTCGACAAGAACCACTCGCCGGCCGACTTCGCCTGCACGGTTTATTCGCTCTTAGGCATCGACCCGCACAAGCACTACCCGGCGAACAACGGCCAGCCGACGCCGATCGTCCGCGGCGGCGAACCGATCAAGGCGCTAATCGGGTGAAAAGCTAAGTCTGGAGACGAGAGACTTGAGACCTGAGGATCGAGCAGTTCGATTTTGTTCTCTTGTCTGCCGTCTCTAGCCTGTCGTCTTCTTCACGAACTCGCACGTGATGATGCTGGAGATGCCGCCGCGCGGGGTGAAGGCCGCTTTCAATCGCAGCCAGCGCGGTTCCATTTGGCTCGTCAGATCGTCTAGGATTCGATTCGTAACGTGCTCGTAGAAGATCCCTTCGTTGCGGAATCGCTGGAGGTACATCTTCAAGCTCTTCAGCTCGACGCACTTCTGGGCCGGCGCGTAGGTGATCGTCAGCGTCCCGAAGTCGGGCTGGCCGGTCATCGGGCAAACCGACGTGAACTCGGGGCAAACGATCTCGATTTGGTACTCGCGATCGGGAAACTGGTTGGGGAAAGTCTCCAACATCTCGCGAAACTCAGCGGCTTTTTCATCCGGCACGGCACAGGCTCCTTTCGTCGTTACGGGCATTGTGGCATTATGGGATGCAAGGCGGAAGGGGGACGGCGGAGTGCGGAAGTGCCGCCTGCTTACCGCCGCATATTGTTGCCGCCTCGGACAGTCCCGTCTCTTACTGCCCTCTGTCAACCGTCAACTGTCAACTATGCGCCCCGCCGTCGTCCTGCTTTCCGGTGGTCTCGATTCGGCCGTGACGGCCGCCGTCGCGCGGAGCCAGGGCTTTGCCTGGCATGCGCTTTCGGTCGACTACGGACAACGGCATCGGTTTGAACTCGATGCCGCCCGTAAGGTCGCGAAGGCGTTGGGGGCGGTGAACCATATCGTCACGTCGGTCGACCTCTCGCGGATCGGCGGCAGTGCTCTGACCGCCGACATCCCGGTCCCCAAGGACCGCGCCGAGGCGACGATGTCGACCGGCATTCCGGTCACCTATGTGCCGGCCCGCAATACGGTCATGCTCTCGGTGGCGCTCGGTTATGCCGAAACCCTGGGGGCGGCCGATCTCTTCGTCGGCGTCAACGCGGTCGACTACAGCGGCTATCCCGATTGCCGGCCCGAGTATCTCGCCGCCTTCGAGCGCTTAGCGAATTTGGCGACGAAGGCCGGCGTCGAGGGGACGCTGCAATTCAAGATTCACGCGCCGCTGATCGCGATGACCAAGGCGGAGATCGTTCGTCGCGGCATGGAACTCGGCGTCAACTTCGCGCAGACGCACAGTTGCTACGATCCCGACTCGCACGGCGGAGCGTGCCGCCGTTGCGACGCTTGCCAACTGCGAGCCAAGGGTTTCAGCGAGGCCGGCGTTCCCGACCCGACGATCTACGCGTCATGAGAATCGCCGAGATCTATGCGTCGATTCAGGGCGAAGGCTTGCTGACGGGGACCGAGAGCGTCTTCATCCGCACGAGCGGCTGCAATCTGCGCTGTCACTTTTGTGATACGCCGTTCACGTCGTGGTCGCCCGAAGGGGAGGACCTTTCGCGCGAGGAGATCTTGGCCGAGGTCGATCGGCACGGCTGCAAGCACATCGTGCTGACCGGAGGCGAGCCGATGTTGTTTGCCGAAACGGTGCCGCTCTGCGAAGAACTCCATCGCCGCGGTCTGCATGTGACGATCGAGACCGCGGGAACGCTCGACCTGCCGGTTCGCTGCGATCTGATGTCGGTGAGCCCAAAACTTTCGAACTCGACGCCCGACGCCGCCAAGCATCCGCGCTGGAGCGCCCGACACGAACGTTCGCGACACGCACCGGACGTGATTCGCCGGCTGACTCGTGACTACGCCTATCAACTCAAGTTCGTCGTCGAAACGCCGGTGGACTTGGACGAGATAGAACGTTATTTGAAAGAGTTTCCGCACGTTGACCGCAGCCGCGTGCTACTCATGCCCGAGGGGATCGACCCGACGGCGTTGGCCGAGCGGACGACTTGGCTCGAACCGCAAGCCGCCGCGAGCGGCTTCCGTTTCTGTCCGCGCAAGCACATCGAATGGTTCGGCGCCGTTCGCGGGACCTGATTCGGAGAAAGCTCACGCAAAGGCGCAAAGAAATACAAAGAAGGAAAGAAACTGCTTCGGCTTTCTCTCTCCCTTTGCGTCTTCGCGCCTTTGCGTGAGATTCTTACGCCTGCGTCACCGATTCAAGAACGGCCGTGATCGCCGCGACGGCCGTCGTGAGCGACACGGCGGCCATTTGGAAGTTCGTGTGCGACGAGACTTCCGGTTGCAGCGCGACGAACCGCTCCACGGCGGCCCGGAGTTTGCCGAGTTTCTTGCGCGTCTGCTTCAGGTACTCGGCCGAGTTCTTATCGTTCCAGGCCGGCCCGAGCGCGAGACAGAAATCGTAGAGATCGCGGACGACTTCCATCAGGTCGTCGTCTTCCTCGGCTTCTTCGCAATGCTTGAGAAACGTCCGCACCATCCAGATGTGGCTCAGCTGCGCATCGATGCGGTGCATCGCTTCGTCGGGGGTGGCGGGCGATCCGCTCATCGTCGCCGGTCTCGCTGCGTCTAGGAATGAACTACTTCGGCGGTCCGTGCGGAGCCGCTTTCGGGGCGAACACCAAGACGGTCGCGGCCCCGGCGATGACGACGATCAGCCCGGCGAAAAAGAACGGGCTCACCTCCGTAATCACACCGCGCGCAATGTCAGGCCCAACGGTGACGAGCGTGTTGATGACCGGCGCGCCGCCGAAGACAAGCGGCATCACATAGGTCGGCTTCCCGCCGAACGTGAATGCCAGGATGATGCCGAG
>CAMCTH010000458.1 GCA_945877965.1 Planctomicrobium piriforme
CAATCCGGCATCCCCCAGCGCTCGACGAATCGGCAACTCGATGCGGACGAGCAGCGACTCGGTCCATTGGCGGAACTCTTCGCGCGTCACCGTCGCCTCGACCGACGACTCGGTCACCGCGCCGTCGCGATTCGGCACGCGAATCGTCACGCTCTCTTCCTTGGTCAGCCGGCATTTCGCGCGTTCGCACTGTTGCAGCAGCCGCGAAATCCGCCGCGGCGACTCATGCTCGGCCCTTTCGAACGACTCGCCGTTGCGAGCCAGCACCTTGGCGGCCAGCGTCCGCGTAAAGTCTTCGCCGCCGAGAAAGTTCTCGCCCGACGACGCTTTGACTTCGAGCACTCCCTCGAACAGTTCGACGATCGAGACGTCGAACGTCCCGCCGCCGAGATCGAGCACGACCAGCTTCTTGTCGTCTTTCAGTTCGTGAAATCCGTACGCCATCGCGGCAGCCGTCGGCTCGTTGACGATCCGCTCGACGCGGAGCCCGGCGATCCGCCCCGCGTTGATCGTCGCCTTCCGTTGATGCTCGTTGAAGTAGGCCGGCACGGTGATGACGGCCCGCTCGATCGGCTGACCGAAATGAGCCTCGGCATCTTCCTTCAGCGCACGCAACACGAGCGCCGACAATTCTTCCGGCGCAAACTTGCGACCGTCGATCACATCCTGCCAGTCGGTCCCCATATGTCGCTTGAACAGCGACGCAGCCCGATCGGGTTGCAGGACCTGGAAGTCTTTCGCAGCCGCGCCGACGAGCAACTTCCCTTGCGGATCGAGGGCCGCCACCGACGGCGTCAGTCGTCCGCCGACGGCGTTGAGAATGATTTGCGGACCGTCGTCCGCCAAATAAGCGACGACGGAATTAGTCGTGCCGAGATCGATGCCGATGAGCATAGTCGGAGAAAACCGGGGCTGAGTCGGAAACGAGCCCGCCCCTTCCGGAGGACCGACGTCGTCGACCCCCTCACTTTGGACGTTGGCCGGGCGGTCGTCAAGCAGCGACGCCGCGAACGTTGCACAGGTTCGCGATGCGGGGCGATTTGACGCAGCACGAACGTCGTTACATCGAGGCGGCCGCGAGCCACGCCGTGCTGAAGGCCGCTTGGAAATTGAAGCCGCCGATGTAACCGTCGAAGTCGAGCACCTCACCGGCGAGATACAAGTTCGGCACCAATTTGCTCTCCATCGTGCGCGAATCGACCTCGTCGAGCGCGACGCCGCCGGCCGTCACCTCGGCCTTCGCATAGCCGCGCGAGCCGCTGACGCGAATCTCGAGCCCCTTCGCCGCTTGCACCAATGCAGGCCGCTCGGTCTTGCTCAGTTCCGCGCCGCGACGATCGGCCGGCACTCCGGCTTGGCGAAAGATCGCCTCGGCGATCCGCCGCGGAAAGAACTCGTCGAACGTGCCGATGATCTGCCGCCGGCCGTCCGCCGTCGCGGCCTGTTGCAGACGTTCGTCGAGTGCAGCGGCGGCAACGTCGGGCAGACAATCGACCGCGAGATGCAACGCCCGCGGGTTCGTCACCTTGGTGACTTCGCGACTGACGTCGAGCGCCGCGGGGCCCGAGAGACCGAAGTGCGTGAACAAGAGCGCGCTGCGACGTTCGATCATCACGGTCGGCGGCAGACCGCGACGTCGCGCGGCCCGCGGGTCCGTCGCCAACGGGTCGATGACGCGAACCAAAACGTCGGGCAGGGCGATGCCGGTCAGGTCGCGGACCCAAGCTTCGTCCGACGTCAGCGGAACCAGCGCGGGTCGCGGCGGGCGGATCGTGTGCCCCATCTCGGCCAGCCAGCGGTAGCCGTCGCCGGTCGTCCCGCAGCCGGGATAACTCTTGCCGCCGCTGGCAATCAGGAGTTTTTCGCACGTGAGCGTGCGCCGCGACGTAATGATTCGGAAGCCCGCGTCATCATCGGTCGTGTCGCGCGCAACGTCGGTCACCGCTTCGTCCAAGGCAAGCGTTGCGCCGCTTCGTTTCAAACGTCGCACCAGCGCGTCGACCACATCGACCGCCCGATCACTGAGTGGAAAAATCTTGCCGGTGCCGTGCTCGACGTACGTTTTCACCCCCTCGGCCTCGAACAGGGCGACGAGTTCCCGCGGACCGAGCGCCGCTAACGGTGAATGGAGAAAACGACCGGCGGAGCCGAACGCCGCAATGATCCCGCGCTCATCGCAGTCGTGCGTCAGGTTACAACGGGTCCCGCCGGAGATCAGAATCTTCACGCCCGGCTTCCGATTTTTTTCCAGTAGCAGAGTCCGCTTCCCCAACTCTGCCAGCCGCGCGGCAGCCAACAATCCCGCCGCCCCAGCCCCGACGACGATCACATCCCAATACTCATCGTTTGTGGTGGGCGATTGGGACATCAGCGGATTGATTCACCACGGAAGCACGGAGGACACAGAGAGATGCATCCACAGATTACGCAGATTTCGCAGATGAGAATGGATTGTTCTTTCTCATCTCTATCTGTGAAATCTGCGCAATCTGCGGATAAATTCGTTCGGTTCTCCTCCGCGTCCTCCGTGCCTCCGTAGTGAAATCATTTCTTTCACCGGAGTGGATCACGCGCTACGTCGGGCCGTCACGCGGCGGGGGACGTGCCATTGGCGGACGTCGATGCACTCCATCCCTGCGCGGCGAGCCGCTTCGATGCCGGGGTCGGCGTCTTCGTAGACGCGGCAGCGAGCCGGTTCGACGCCGATCAACCGCGCGGCTTCCAAGAAGACGTCGGGCTCGGGCTTGTGCTTCGTCACATGTTCGGCCCCGACCAGCGCGCCGAACCAATCGCGGATGCCGATCGTGTGCAGAATCCGTTCGCAGACGTCGCTCGTCGCGCCGGTCGCGACGGCCAACGGCAGCCGCCCTCGCGCTTCGCGAGCCACCGCCAACACCGGTTCGATCGGCGTCACACGATCGAGCAACTGAAGAAAGCGGTTTTCTTTGTCGATTGTCAGCTGTTCGATGTCGACGGTCAGACCGGCTTCGTCGGCCAGCACCTTGGCGACCGTCCGCGACGGCCAACCGCCCCAGCCGTAGAAGCGATCTTCGTCGAACGTCAACTTGAACTCGGCCAACGTCTCGATCCACGCTTCGTAGTGCAGCGGCATCGTGTCGGCCAGCGTGCCGTCGCAATCAAAAATCAACCCGGCAGGTTCCATCAGTAACGTCTCACGAGAAGATGCTGAGCCGCACCGTCCTCGGGACGGAAACGAAAACCGGGTCGCAGACGACCCGGCTAAGCGGCAAAAGTGACTCTCTAGAGTTTACTTGGCGGCGGCCGCGCGGGCCAGGGTCAGCGCGTTCTTCACGAAAGTCCGCGACGTGATGATGCGCCGCGTCGGATCGTCGTCGCCGAAGTTGCGAAGTTCGCCCTCCTCGACCCACGCTCCGCGCTCGTCGAGCGCCGCGGCGACCGGCTGCGCTTCGCCGGCCAGCGCGGCGGTGAACTTGATTTCGGGGCGCGGTTTCTTGATCGGCGGAGCGAGGTTCGCGCCGGCCGCAACGAGTTGCTCATAGCGCTGCCGCAACGACTCCCACTTGCTGCTGACTTTGAAACCGTAATGCGTCGGCACGTCGGCGTCGGAGTAGGTCAACACATAGTCTTTGGTGAAATAGAGCGGCATGTTCGTTTGCAATTCGTAGAAGCGGGCGAGCTTGCCGTCGGCGAGTTGTGATCGTTTGAGATACGCGAGCGCTCGCGGAATCGGCTCGAGGAAACGTTTCTCGCCGGTGTGAGAGTAGAGGTCGAGCAAGATCTGAATAATCCCTTGCGACTCGCCGCCGGTGATCGACGGCGGTTCAAACTTCCGGGCCCAGGCGGGGTGCATCTCGGCGTCGTATTGTTGGGCCCAAGCCGGTTGCGGTTCGGGCAGCTGCGCCAGCAAGATGAAATCGCCTGCCCGTTCGGCCGCCTGACGATAGCGCGGCTCGGCGTAGATGCGGCTCGCTTCGAGCATCACGTTCACCACGTCGGCAATGCTGCCGTCGTTGAAGGTGTAATGCGAAGCGTAGTGATCGCCGGGAAACGTGCGGGACCATTCTTTGGGATACGACGCTTTCACGACGGGAAACTCCGCCGGGTTGGGCGGTCCGCTGAATTGCTGCGGCCAAGCCCCGTTGGGGAACTGGACTTTCACCAAAGCATCGAGCGCGTAGAGCGTCGCTTCGTGCAGTTTCGCGTCGCGGAAGCCGGTCGCTTCGTCGAGCCGCATCAGAAATTTGATGCACGATTGCGTCTTGTCGTCGTCGAGCGTCGAGCGATTCGCGAGCTTCTCGGCCTTACCCGCCGGCGGATCGACGCGATACGCAATCTTGCGGCGGGCAGTGGGATCGAAATCGATCGACACGTACCAACCGCCGCTTTGCAGTTGCCCGCGGATTAGACACTCGGCGGTCTCGCGCGCCGCTTGGAGGTAATACTCGTCCTGCGTCAGGCGATAGATTTCGAGATAAGCCATGCCGACGGTCGAGGTCGACGGCGGTTGAATCCACACCTGCGACGGCGAGGTTTTGTGCTCTCCCTCGCGCTTGGTCAGGTCCTCGCTGTACGCATAGACATAGCC
>CAMCTH010000459.1 GCA_945877965.1 Planctomicrobium piriforme
TGAAAATCGAGCCGCGTTGCGCGATCAACTCGATGCCGAAGTGCGTTATGCGTCGGCGTTGCACGACGAGGCGCTGGCGCGAGTCGCCTATCAACGGTCCGTCACGGAGTGGAACTTTGCCCGGGGGGCGATGTCGCAAGGCGACTTCGTGCCGACGCGCTAGTTCACCGCGTCGATCAGCCGCGCGGAATCTGAAAGCGAATCGGCACGACGAAGTCGGCCGGCGCACCGGCTTCGTCGTCCCCGGCCGAAAACTGCCAGCGATAGATCACGTCCAGCGCCGCACGATCGAGAACGTCGTGGCCGCTTCCTTCGCGAACGGCGGCATGAACGACGATCCCCTTTGCGTTCACGCGCACGTTCAACTTCACCACGCCTTCCAGACCGGCGGCCAGGGCGGCGGGAGGATAGAACTCCACGCGGCGGACGATCGTGATTTTAGCTTCCTGATTGGCGCCGCTCGACTCGGCCGAGGCACTCGACGAGACCGACTCGATTTGCGTCGTCATGTCGCGCGGCGTCACGCGATGCTCCGACGTTTGCTTCGGCGGCGCGTGTTCCGGTTGCTTGCTGGGCGTCGGCGTTTCGACGTTGGTCGGTCGACGATCTTCCATGGGCAGCGGCACGCGCTCGGCTTCCACCACTGAGGCGAATTGCGCCAGCGGCGTTGCCGGAAGCTCCGCGGCCCGGCGCTGGACGGCCTCGTCGGCCGCTTCGACCTTTGGCAGCGGCACGCGCACCGTCGCACTCGATTCTTGTTGTGGACTGGCGAACGAAGCCATCAGCGCGACGGAGTTGTGTCCGCGCGGCAGCCGCAGTTCCCACTCACGCCAGAGTCGAAACGCCGGTTGCGCCAGCACGGCCGCCGCCCCGCAATGGAGCAAGATGCTGACGGTAAAAGCGGTCCGGCGGTAGGCGGGCCGACGACGTGGGATCGATCGCCAGGCAACGTTGGGCAAGTCATCGCGCTCTGCGCCGGAGTCGACGACCTCGTCCGACCCATTCGCAAGGGGGGCGATGAGCGCAGGCGTCTCGACGGTAGCGTCGTCATGTTCGTAGTGGCCGACCGACATATTCGTCTGGCGTAAATTCGCCACCGTTCGAAAGGGGCCAAGTGTCCGGTCGCGCAGCGACGGAACCAGAGCCGACTTCGCAAGGATGACGAATTGCCGCAGTGGGGCGATCGCTTGTCCCGAGCAAGCAGCCGCCGCAAGTGTTCGTATCGGTAGGTCTTCTGACTCCCGAGCTTCGAGCTTTCGCCGCCTTCTCGCGGTTTCGTCACGGGGACGAAACGGCAATGGCTAGGAATGGATCGCTCTGCTGACGCTCGGTTACAGCGGCGGGGCCGCTCCGGATTCGCACCGGATTCCCTGTTCGCAAACCACACCAAAAAGGATGGGTTTGCCACCGACACAAGGTCACTAGCACGCTAACCGGAGGCTCCTGAAAAGTCAAACCGAAGCGACTGGCGCGGCCGTACGTAAGATGACGTTCGCGCTAGGTTTGCGTGAGCACGGCGGGGCACGATTCAGAGGATTATTTTCTGGTAGTTTTCTAGCGCGACCGATACGATGAAAAAGTCTGGGCCGGCCGGGGCGCTTGGCTTTCGCAAACAGGAGTTGCACATGTCTTGTCAGATTCGGACGGCGCTTTCTCGCGCACGTCGGGCCGCATCACGCGGTCGAAGATTCGGTTTTACGCTCGTCGAGTTGTTGGTCGTCATCAGCATCATCGGAATGTTGATGGCCTTGCTACTTCCGCAAATTCAGGCGGCCCGCGAAACTGCTCGCGGCAACACCTGTCGGAACAACATGCGTGGTCTCGCGACGGCGCTGTTCAACAGTTCCATCCGCACCGGGGCGTATCCCGGGTACATGAACGTGCTGCAATTGCAAAACGGTCAAGCGTACAAGGATCCGACGACCAGCACGCTCACGCCGGTGAGTTGGGCCGTCATGATTCTGCCCGACATCGATCGCGCTCCGTTGTTCGATCAATGGCGCCTCGACACGGCCGCGGTGACCGGCAACGCGTTCATCAAGCCGCAGATCTACATCGATCAGTTCCTTTGCCCGAGCGATCCGCAGGCGTCGAAGAACGGCACGCCGATCAGCTTCGTCGTCAACTCGGGTCAACCCGATGCGCCGGCGGCGATCGTCTCCGGCACGGGTTCGACGTCGGGCATTCCGCGCGACTGGGGTGCGAGCGGTATGTTCTTCGATAACTACTCGGAGCACTCGTTGATTAAGACCACGTCGACGAATCGCGGACCTATGGAGTACATGCGCGACGAACGTTGCCGTGACCCCAAGAGCCGCACGATACTGCTGACGGAAAACGTCGACGCGCAGAACTACACGTTCGACACCGGCGTCGCCAACTGGGCGAACGCTGAAATCGAAGTCGGCTGCATTTGGTCGATCACCCCCGGCTCGGTCGACTCGGCGACGCAACCGCCGTCGGTCGTTCCGGTGTTATCGAGCTCAGCGTCCGGCGGCGGCGGCGGAGGCGGCGGTGGTTCGAGCGGCGGCAGCGGCTCGAGCATGGTCACCAACGCGAACGATAAGCTCCGCATCAACAACGATGTGGGTCGCAGCGACGGCACGTACTACTACTGCCGTCCGTCGTCGCGCCATCCGCAGTCGGTCAATGCGGCTTACGTCGAACAGAACGTCCAATCACTGCGCGACGGCATCTCGTACTTCGTCTTCGTGAAAATGATGGCGTCGGACGACGAAGGCTTGAAGCAAGTTGGCGTGAACACCACGTTCCCGGACCAAGCCCTGAAGCTCTATCAACTGAGCGAAGGCGATATCAACCCGTAAGCTTCTTTCCGAAGCAGTTTGCGAAGCCAAAACGGGCTCGATCGCTCCAGCGGTCGGGCCCGTTTTTTTATGCACCTCTCGGTCGCTTGAGTGCCGGAAATGCGGCGCGAGCCCGCCGCTTTCGCCGCATTTCCCGATGAATTACCAGTCGACTCACGCCGGCCGCTCGCGGTGACTCACAGTTTCGTCGCTCCTCACGCCGCGTCCGTGTGTAGTAGTTTTCACCCACTAAAAAATTTGCAGCCGACTCTTTTCTCGCGCTTTGCGATCCCCTTAAAATGGGACCGTCGCACCACCGAAAGAGTGGCCCGACCAAGCCGGGCGAGGGCCCCGCTTGCAACCACAGATTCCCATTCGGAGGGTTCGCGATGAACGTGCGTGCTCGACTCGCGGCGGCCTTGTTGCTGCCGACTCTCGTTTGGGCAGGGATGCCGGTCTCGATGAGCGTTAGTTCGGCGGCAGATGAAAAACCGGCTGCGGCCGAGAAGGAAGCGAAGCCCGCGAAGAAGTCGCCCGCCGACTACCGCGGCCCGCTGCCGTTCTACTTCGCCAAGGTCGTGTCGCCTGATCAAAAAGAGAAGCTGTATGTCATTACCGAGAAGTACGCCGCCGAGATCAAGCAGCTGCAAGGCAAGCTGAAGGAACTCGAGGTGGCCCGCGACAAAGAACTCGAAGCCGCATTAACGCCCGAGCAGCTTGCCCGCATCAAAGAACTCCGTGACGAAGCGGCCAAGACAAAGGCGGTGAAGACGCCTGCGAAGCCGGTCAGCAAGACCGACGGCGAAAAGAAACCCGCCGAGGCGAAGACCGAATAGGTTTCGCATCGAAGCATTGAATCGCATGAACAACGGGGCGGACCGGGCTCGCCGGTCCGCCCCGTTGTGTTTTTATAGGCGCTCTAGCAAGTTGACGCATCAATTTATGCGAGGAACGAATGATTAGCCGACGCGATCGTTGCCTCATGATGTGCGCACTTGCTTGCCTATCATTAGGCGGTGCAAGTTGTGCTTCCGCACAATCGCCTGCCGTTGAGCAGCTCTTTTTCTGGTATCGCGACGTCGAACTCCCCGTCACGCAACCACGGCGAGAAATGCTGCAAGCGATCGAAGAGCGTCACAACGAAGTGATTCAACCGCGACGGCAACGCCTGTACGACGCGCAACAAAAGTCGGACGACGAGTTGCGTACTTTGCAGAATGAGCTGCGCGACGCGGAATCGGCGTTGCACGCCGAGATGGACGTTCAACTTACGCCGGCGCAGTGGAGCCTAATCGCAGCCAATGAGAAGGACGAACTACGGCGGCAACTCGAGCAGGATGCAAAGTTCCTGAACGGTATCGGCAAGTTCACCTCGTCATTTGTGCAGACCGACGCCTTCGTGCTGTACGAAGGTCTGCCGCATCCGGTCCGGCAGGAACTCTATCAGCAGGAGCTGCGCGAGAAGAAAACGGTTCACTTGGAAAGGTTCGCGTTCTATGCCGAAACGCAGACGCCGAGGCAGGCCGACTTCGAGCGATTACGTCGCCTGGCCGCCGACTATCGTTCGTATCTGTCCTACGGCGGGCCGAAGTTTTGCGGCGGATTTCATCCCGACTGGGCGATTGAATGGAAGGCCGACGATCAGGTCTATCGCCTGTTTCTTTGTTTCGGCTGCCATGAGGGGCACTTCGTCGGACCTCACGGAGATCTCTGGGTCGATCTTCAAGAATCGACCTTAGAGTCGTTTGCGCGAAG
>CAMCTH010000460.1 GCA_945877965.1 Planctomicrobium piriforme
GACCGCATTCGCCAAAATATGAACCAACTCGATCGTAACTCGGAGTTGTATCTCCGCTACGTCAAGAAGTTCGGCGAGCAAGAAGACCAAGTCGAAAAACTGCGCGGCGAGATCGAAAAGCTCCAAGCCAAGATCCTCGCCGATCAGCAGGCTCTCGATGCGTTCTTGTCCGAGCTGACCGTCGACTAGCGTGCCGGCAAGACCAGCGACGACGGCACGATCGTTCGCCGGGAAATTAGATCGAATCTAGCGCAAGCCTGAGCCGATGTGTCTCGTCTTGAATTACCTGTTTCAGCTAGCTTGACACGGTCTGCGCGGCGGATTCTACTTATCAACTGGCGGTGATCGGTCGTGGTGATTCACGCCGATAAGGAAGTCCGCTGCGTGCGCAGAGCCGCTGAGGGGTTGGCCGAGCGCACACTACCACCTGACCAGCATTTGGGAGATTCGCGAATGAAGAAGTTTGCCACCGTAGTTATGGCCGGAGCGATCGCGCTCGTCCTCACCGCCAATTCGGCTTTCGCCATCAAGCCGTTCTTGGATGAGTTTATGAAGAAGTATCCGACCGTCACCGGGGCCGCCACCGCCAAGTGCGGCGTCTGCCACGAAGGTTCGGACAAGAAGATGCGCAACGCCTACGGCAAGGCCCTCGACGCGTTGCTCGAAAAGGGCGATGCGAAGGATACGGCCAAGATCGACGGCGCCTTCGAGAAGGTTGCCAAGGACACGCCGAAGTTCGGCGAAAACCTGAAGGCCGGCAAGCTGCCGACCGAATAGTTTCCGCTCGGCGAAATCTCGCTGACTATTAGCCGGGCCGGACGTTGCAAAACGCCGGGCCCGGTTTTTTTTATGCGCTCGCCGTTTATTACGCCGACAGAACCGCTTACTGACGTGCGCGGCTCGGAAAGAGTCGTCGCCGCGCATGCTACTCCAGCCGCATCTCATACCCGGCCGACCACCGGCCGCCGGGAGCCAGCGTCTGCACGCCGCTCAGCAGGCCGCGGTCGGTCAGTCCGAACTGATCCGGTGCACACGAATACGGCTCGATGCAAATCGCCTGCCGATGCGGCGGGTTGTAAACGACGCACTCGCTGAATCGAGCATCGAAGTCGAGCGTCAGCGTCCGCTTATTGCTCGGATCGGCGATTGTCGTCACGACCCGGTCGCCGCTCGGAGTCAAATCAGTAAAAATGTCGTCGAGTTGCGCGTCGGCGAAGCGCAAACCGCCGGCGAGTCCGCGTGGACCGACGGCCGGCAGCTTCTTGCCCGACGGTAGCATGTCGACCAGTTCCCAATACCGGCTCGTCGGAACGGTGACGACGCAATCGTCAGCCGAACCGGTTCCCCCGAGGGGCACGCGAAAGTAGGGATGCGAACCGAAGCCGTACGGCAGCGGCTTGTCGTCCGGGTTCTCAATCGTCACGACGCTCCGCAACGTCGTGCCGACGAGTTCGTAACTCACCGTCAGCGTGAAGTCGGCGGGCCATTGCTTCAAGATCGAGGCGTCGCGCTCGGACGCGCGAAACTGTCCGACGATTTTCGAGGCGGTCTGCTCGATCACCCTCCACGGCCGATTCAAAACGTAGCCGTGGATCGCATTGCCGCGACCGTCGTTGCCGGCCAGATCGTAGCTCTTGCCGCCGTATTGCAGCGTCGTGCCGCGCAATCGGCCGGGATAGGGAAACAGCAGCGGTATGCCGCTGTGCGACGGTCGCTCGGTCCCGTTCTCGAAACCGGGGGCCGACCACAGGACTTCGACCGGACCGCCGCCGGTATTCGCCGTGAAGCGGTAGCAGTTGAAGCCGAAGCCGACCAGCACCGTCGCCTGCGAGCCGGTCGTCGCGTCGGTTAACGTCACTTGTTCCAAAGCCATGCGAGAGTCTTACTCCGTTCAAAAATGGTGCAACTCAGTGAGCAGAAAGTGATTCAACTAAGCGAGCGCGCGACGACGACGGAGCGGGCCTGCTCCGTCGCGGCGGGATAAAAAGGTTTGCGGGAATACTGCCGCACGGCCGTCATCAAGACGATCGTGATGCCGAGCCAAACGAGGGCCAGGCTTACCTCGCGTCGCGTCGCCCGACCGAATGCCGGGACGGCCAACGCGTGCATTAGGGCGACGACCGTGGCCAGCGATAGACCAAACATCGCCGCCGTCGGCACGTCGTCGCCGAGCAGGGCGTCGCGCGAAGCGTCGGGGAGCGTCAACAGGACGAGAATGCCGACCGGCCATTGCAGCAACGTCGGGACGAGCGCCAGTCGGGCTCCGGCAGTTTGCCATCCTTGCCGGGCCGCCTCGCTTTCGGGATTGTTGGTTTTCATCGCGGCGGCCAACCACATCAGCACGGCCCCTGCAACGGCGAGCGACGCCAACAAGAAGTGTGTGATCCGGGCCAGCACTTCGCGATCGCCCAACAGCGCCACGAAGCGCAGTTCCGTCCCGGCGTCGAGCGGCCGCGTGCTGAGGACCGACAGCATGGTGAACAACGTCGGAAAGTGGTACGCGACGTTCGTCGCCCCGAAGAGCCCGATCCACCAAGCAAGCGTTCGCCGCGGCGACTGCGTCCGCCACATCCGCAGCCAGACTTCGTAGCAGACGGCGGAGATGATCAACTCCGCCGCGCCGAATTCGTAGCGACTGCGCGGCAGCGCGCGAAAGGCGCGGGCGACCGCCGTCGGCGCGGAGTTCCACCAGACGTAGGCCGCCAGCGCGCCGGCCGCCGTCGCGACGTACAGGGTGATCAACGAGACGCGCAGAATCTGACGGCCGAGCACGTCGGCCGCCGCATCGTGCCGACGTCCGGCCCGCCGATAAAGCCACAACGCCAAGAACGGCCCGCCGACCGCGACGTTCGCCGTGATGAAATGCAACGTCGTCAGGGCGATGGCCGGCAGATCCAACACGAAAGGTCTCACGATGAGTACGATAAACCGGCCCGAGAGGAAAGGTGCTAAGTATAAACGGAGGCCGCAAAGGAACGAAGTCGCCTTCAGATCCCGTATTAGAGAGTGCAACCGTATCCGCACAGCCCGATCGTGAGCGGCAATTGACACCGCCGCCGACGCGGCGTTACGATCATTCGATTCTCAGCACGCCGGTCGCCTCTACGGGGCGTCGACCGTGCCAAGACGGCCCGGGCGGTTAGCTCAGTTGGTTAGAGCACCTCGTTTACACCGAGGGGGTCAGGGGTTCGAGTCCCTTACCGCCTACTAGATAGCTTAGACACGGTTCGACTGAATTTGACGAGACTCGCAATACCTCGTCATTTACGGCGTTTTCTTTATCCCTTGTCGAATCGTGTCTAACGACGTCGGTGCGGGTCTGTGCCAAAAATGCACCACCATGCAACCAAGAATGCACCACCTCGGCCGATGCTGCTTGGTTGAAATCGTCGTCGGTGATTTGCAGATAATGCTCCTGGGCTATCGCGGCCTTGTTGCCGAGCCAAGCGCAAACCTTATGCAGCGGGAACGAAGCGGCGAGTTCGGTCTGCCGGGTCGAGCGTAGGTTGTGGAACAGCTTCGGCCACGGCTTCAACCCGGCTCGCTTGATGATGCGGGCCATGTGGGTGCCTAGGTTCTCTTGGTTCCGCAGTTGTGGAATGACGTACACCGCGCCGGGCTCGGCCTCGTGGAATGCCTTATCGAGCAGCGGCCGCAGCTCGGGGAAGATCGGCACCCATCGGCAGTCGCCGCCTTCGTGGTGCTCGGTCTTGGGCGAGTGAACTAGGAATTTGTTCCGCGCCCAATCGAAGTCTGACCACTTCAAGCCGCGGTGCTCGCTCGGCGTCCGCAGACCGCCGTAGCGGGCCAGCGAGAACAAGAGCCTCCATTCGTCATTGGGGCAAGCCGCAAGCGTTTTGGCGACTTCCTCGTGCGTCACGAAGTAAACCCGGGCTTTGTTCGACTTCACCTTCCCGCCGACGCCTTGGAACGGGTTCGCGGAGATCAGCCCCTTGCGGACTGCAGCCCGAAAGAATTGAGCCGCGAGGGTGCATCGACGTCGGGCGGTTGCTTCTGACAGTCCGGCTCCGCCCGTGTTGATTTTGGCCTTCGGCCGTAGCAGCCACAAGCGGAACTCGTCGGCGTCGCCCGGGCTCACGGCCTGCAACGGCTTGTCGGCTCCGAAGTAGGCCACGAGGTTGCGTTGTGTCTGCCCGTAGAACACGCGGGTGCGCCCCTTCACGTCCGACCGCATGGCGAGATAGCCTTCGACGAACGGGCCGATCGTTGCGTCGATCGGTGCTTCGGCTTTCGCTCGCCGCGGCAGTAGACCGTAGTCGGCCAGCTTGTCGGCAATACCGGCGTCGAGTTCCGCACCCCACTTGGTCAACCCGTCGTCGAGCGGCAAGCCAAACCGCACGAAGCGGCGCAGGTCGGTCAGCTTGTCGGCAAAGCGTCGGGCGTCACGATCGCCCATTCCGGTCAACCGCAACTTGCGGCGCACCTTATCGGGTCCGATGAACTGAATAAACGGGCCTACGGAATCGCGTTGAACTTCTGCCATCGTCCATTCTCCCTTAGTGGTGGTCGGCGTTTCTGCTTATGTGGTGTGATTACG
>CAMCTH010000461.1 GCA_945877965.1 Planctomicrobium piriforme
CATATCGACACGTTCGATTGGAAACCCGAACTCGCCCGGATGTCGCCCGGCGGTCGGTCGCGGCCGCTGCCGCCGGTCAGCAAATTCACGCCGTGTGGACAAAGCGGCCTGATGCTCGCCTCGGAGTTGTTCCCGCACTTGGCGAAGCAAGCCGACGAGTTGTGCCTGCTGAACGGCGTGCAAACCAAGAACAACGGCCACATGCAATCGATCGCGCTGGTCCACACCGGCACCGATCGCTTTGTCCGGCCGTCGCTCGGCGCATGGTCGCTATACGGCCTGGGGACCGAAGCGGAAGATCTTCCCGGCTTCGTCACGATCGATCCGATTGCGAACAACGGCGGCGCACAACTCTACGGCTCGGCGTTCCTACCAGCGTTGTACCAAGGAACCCGCCTGACCAGTTCGCGGAGCGGTATGCCGAACATCGCCAACCAGAATCTCGCCGCAGGCGACCAACGGAAACAACTCGACTACATTCGGCAGCTCAATCAGGCGGCGCAAGTCGATGCGCCGAGCAACGGCGAGATCGAAGGGCTGATCGAGTCGTACGAACTCGCCTTCAAAATGCAGACGTCGGTCCCCGACACGTTCAACATCGACGGCGAGACCGACGAGGTGCTCAATCTCTACGGCGTCGGCGAAGGTTCGACCGATCGCTTCGGCCGCGCCTGCCTGACAGCCCGCCGCTTAGTCGAAAAGGGAGTCCGCTTCATTCAACTCACCAGCGTCGGTTGGGACCATCACAACAACTTGCGCTCCGGCCTCGCCGGACGATTCGCCGATATCGACAAGCCGATCGCGGGGCTGCTAGCCGATCTCAAACGTCGCGATCTACTCAAAGACACGCTCGTCGTCTGGGGGGGCGAGTTCGGACGTGGGTCGGCCGACGACAAGGGGGACGGCGACGGGCGGGGTCATAACGGACAAGGCTTCACCATGTGGATGGCCGGCGGCGGCGTCAAAGGAGGCTTCCGCTACGGAGCGACCGACGAACTCGGGGGCCGCGCCGTCGAAGGGATCATGAACATCCACGACTTGCACGCTACGATCCTGCATCTGCTCGGACTCGATCACGAGTCGCTGACGTTCCGCTACGCAGGCCGCGACTTCCGCCTGACCGAAACCGAAGGACAAGTGGCGACGGCGATCTTGGCGTAGACTGCATCGCATGAAATAAATTACGGCCGCATCCCCGGTCCACGACGCACGTTCTGCGGGTCGACCGTCCCCCAGTAGCCGCCGATGATATGCGGGAACTTGCCGGGGGTCACGTGATAGTGCGGCCCGCGGGCTTCGTCGGTGTGCAGGTTGAACTCGTTCAACGGATTCTCCGTCGCGTCCTTCGCCATCACGCCGGCCGATTCGTACGGCCCGTAAACCGGGAAACCGTCGAAAGCGAAGCCGATGAGCGGCGAATGGTGTTGCCCGTCGTCGCTCCACGGCGTCTTCACGCAAACCGGATACTTGTGATAGTGATACTGACTCCGCGGGCTCGGGTGTCCGCAGCAGCGATCGAGACGCCAGAAGGCCGGCACGGCGTCGGCATCGTACGGATCAAAGAAGACGACGCCGTTCACGGCAATGCCGATCGGCCCGGGGTTCATCACATACCGATTCTCGATGCCGGTCAGCGCCTGATGCCGCGGATTCACCTGCGGCGCGAGCGGCAGATAGTACATCTGCTTCTGCTCGCGAATCACGTTCGGGTTGCCGTCCATGGCGCGAGCGACGTCGGGAAAGACGGCCGTCGGATGGTTCGGCAAGTTGTGCGAGCGGATGATCAGATGCGTGTTGCTGAACGTGATCAGCACGTTGTCCGGCACGAACCGATCCTGCTCGACTTGCTTGCCGTCGACGTCGACGTAACCGCGACGAAGCCAGGCCGTCATGTTGTCGGCAAACGGCGTCTCGAGACGCTCAGTGAGATAGTACAACCGATCGGCGTTCGTCCGATCGAATTGCTTCGGCGGCGCGGACTTCTTGCCCTGCGGATCGTAATACCACCGGCCTCCGAGCGGCGTCAGCTTGCTAAGCGCCGGCGGAACGCTGCGCGAGCCCGGCTTCGCCGACGCCGCGGCGACATACTCCGCCGGATCGGGAATCCGCTGGAGATCGATCTCGTCGACCATGAACTCGCTCCGCTCGAGCGTGCCGTCGCCGTCGCTGAAACCGACGCTGAGTTTCAACGTATCGATCTCGGTAAACGGCGTGCGAAACTCCATCGCGTGGCTGCGCCAGATTACGGCGGCCAGCGTTCCCGTGTCGCCGCTCGGCACGTCGCGGCGAATCTGCTCGATCGTGCCGTACAGGTTCTGCGACACCGAGTCGAGCGCGTTGCGACCGTCGGCGGCGAAGAACTCGACCTTCAAGAACAACTGCTTCGCGCTGGAAGAAAAACCTTCTTGCGCCAAGCCCCGCACGCTAAAGCGGAACCAACGGCCGTCGTCGCTCTTCAAATTGCGGACCGTATAGCTCAGCCGACCGCGGTGGGCTCCGTCGCCGTCGACGTCGCGGTGCGACGGATATCGCACGCCCCAACCGGTGCGGTCCGTCACCGCGTTGCCGAGATAGCTGTAAATGAAATCCCCGTCGGCCTCGAAACCGGCCGGCAATTTCTTGTTCGTGCTCGCGAGTTCGAGATCGGCATTCGCGATCAGCCCATGCTGCGCCTTGCGATCCTCTGCAACGCTCCGCTGCGGAACCGTCGCATCGATCTGGCCGGCTGCGAACGGTCGACGTCCACCCGGCGGTCCAGGAAACGGCGGCTGTGACAGAGCGACGTCGACGAGTGCGCCGAGACCGAGAATCAAACCGATCGCCGTCGTTCGAGTGTTCATGACTCGTTCCTTTAGTCGCCGCCGACGGACCGAAGCGGTCGCGTCTCCTTCTCTTAAACGGCGAGGCATGCGAAACGTCTACGGCGCGGCGTCCGTTTTCGGCGACGATTTCTGTAAGGTCTCTAACTCCGCAAGTCGACGACGTACATCGCTGCGCGTCTCGACGGCCGCCGGCAACGGCGTTTCGCCTGCGGCAAAAGGCTCTAGGGCGGCATCGCTTGCCTGCAACAATTCGATCGCTTCACTCCGGTCGGCGGCGCCGTCCAGCAATCGCACCAAGTTCATCGTCATCCGCACTTGCCAGGCGACGTGCATGTACTCTTCCGGAAACCGCGCGACGATGCGGCGCTGTTCTTCGACCGCATGGCGGAGCGATTGCTCTTCCGCTTCGCGATTCCCCAACTGTTTCTCCACCGACGCGAGACGGTTATGAATATGGACCTGCGAAATCGCGTAGACCGCCGTCTGCGCATGATCGCGGGTCAACGCTTCCGAAATCGTCAACGCTTCGCGAAGCTGCTTGGCGGCGGCCGGCCAATCGTCGGACTGCAAATCATGCACATGGAAGTCGACGAGCGTCTCGCATAACTCGGCCGCGAAGTCGGGAACCTCGGGCGACTCCTGCACCATTTCGCGCAGCAACGTCGTCGCGGCGACGAAGTCGGTCGACTCCCATTCGCGCCGGCCCGGCGGACCGTTCTTCGCTCGTTGACGATAACAGCGCACCATCAGCAAGCGCGTCTCCGCATCGTCGGGTCGTTCGGTGCGCAAACTCGTAAGGAGCGCGAAGGCAGCCGACAGATGCTCGTCGCGCTGCGGATCGTCGGCGTCATGCGGCGGACCGCCCGGCGGAGGCTCGCGTCCCGGGGGCGGTCTACGTCCCGGCGGAGGACCCAATCCGAAGGCCTCGTGCGGCGGGCCGCCCGGCGGAGGCCCAAAAGATCCCGGCCCGCGCGGCGGCGGACCGTGGCCCGGGCCCATGCCGGGCCCCATTCCCGGTCGCGGCGGATGAGGAGGAAAGAACGGCGGGAGATCGTCGCCGCGCGGACCGCCGGCAGCACGCGGTTCGCCGGGTCCACCCGGTGGCGGCGGTGAAGTCGGCGGCGCTCCACGACCGTTGCGCGAACCAAGCGCCAAATGAGCGCGGGCCGTCTCGCGACGGACTTCGAACGTCTGTCGCTCCGCTGGAATTTTCTGCAACCGCGCAAGCGTGAGGCGATAACTCTCCGCCGCGGCGCTCCGATGATCTTGAAACAACTCGGCGTCGCCGAGGTCGGCCGACATGCCGGCCGCAAAGACGAGCAACTCTTCCGACTTCGTCGAATCGGTTTCTTCTACAACCAGCTTCGTCACCAACTCATCGGCTTGCCGCCAGGCGCGGGTCGCCTCGACCGCGCGGCCGAGGCGAGCTTGGATCAGCCCGATGCGATGCAAGGCCGACGCGGTCCGACGACGGACGAGCGGGTCGTCGCCGCCGTCGGCCGCTAGCTTCGCGTAGTACGGCAGCACCTCTTCCAACGCCGACGCAATCTCCGGCGAAACGGCGGGGATCGCAGGGACGGCCCCCTCAACATCATCGGTTCCCGCGCCGGCGAACGACGGTGCGAGGGCACGACTCGGCGCGAGGCGATCAAAAATCCGATCGAGCGCTTCGAGCGCCGTCGTCGACGTTGCCTCGGCCGACGCGCGGGCCGCTTGTTCGCCCGTGAACGATCG
>CAMCTH010000462.1 GCA_945877965.1 Planctomicrobium piriforme
GCGGAGCCTGTTTTCGCCCGAGCAAACGACCGAGCACGCGATCTTTGACCGCGAGACGGTCGCTCCCCGCCGAAAAATGGAGATGGACGTCGTTGAGTTCGATCTTGGCCAAAAGTCGTTCCGCCTTACATCCGGAAAATCACGGTTCGTTCGTACTTACGCAGCAAGCGATAGGCCGTCGTCATCGTCAGCAAGGTGATGAACGACGTAAGTCCGATGGCCCACAACGTGGGCGGGCGACCTTCCAACAACGGCGCGCGGATCAATTCCATGAACTGGGCGATCGGATTCCAATCGACCAGCACGCCCAATCCGCGGCTTCGCAGCAACTCGACGGGGCAAAACACCGGCGAAAGATAGAACAGCAATTGCATCGCGATCGACGACAGATGCTGCACGTCGGGACAAAAGACGTTCGCAAAACCGAAGATCGTCGCCAAAGACCAGCACATTAGAAACAACATGACGACGGCGGGAATCAAACAAGGCCAAGCCCACATCGTGCCGAAACCGCGACAAAGAATCGTCACGATCAGCGTCAGCGAAAAGATCGCGGCGAAGTGAACCGTTAAACCGAGCGTCTGCCGTAACGGATAAATCGCCAACGGCGCGGGAGACGAACGAATGTACGCCTCGCCGGCATACAGACATTGACACCCTTCAATCACCGACCCGTTCAGATAGTTCCAAAACGCCATGCCCGACAACACGAACGGGGCGTAGTCGCGAATGTTCACCCCGAACACCGAACAGAACACCACACACAGCACAAACGTCATGGCCAAAGGATTGGCCAACGTCCAGCCGAGCCCGAGGATCGATCGCTTATAGCGATTCCGCAGGTCGAGCAGGACCATCGATCCCCAAAAGTAGCGTCGTTGCCAAATCGACGCTCCGTAGGAGACAAGCGTGTCAGGGTGATTCATGTTGGGGCGATGCCGGGCGAAGGTCGTAGTCAGAGCGAAACGATAACGGCATCGACTAGGCGGCGGCCGACAGCGGTTGGGCACCGGCCGTCGCGGCAGCCACAGCGGCGGCAACTTGCTGTTGCTCGCTCTCGGTCAACTCCGGGAACATCGGCAGGCTCAGCACTTCGGCCGCAGCTCGTTCCGAGACCGGGAAGCTACCGAGCTTGTAGCCGAGTTCGGCATGGACTTCTTGCAAGTGCAGCGGCACCGGATAGTAAACCATATTGCCGATACCGGCCGCATTTAGCTTCTGCGAAACCCCTTCGCGATTCGGCACGCGGATCGTGTATTGGTGATAGACGCAGCGGAGTGCGTCGGCCAAGTGGCTCGCTTCGCCCGGGGTCGTCGTCCCGGCAACGCCGCGGAGCAGACTGTTGTAACGATAGGCGTTCGTGCGGCGAGCCTCATTCCACGATTCGAGTTGCTTCAGCTTCACGCGCAAGATCGCGGCTTGCAACTCGTCGAGCCGGCTGTTCAGCCCGAGTTCGCAATGATGATATTTCACCTTGCCGCCGTGACGACGCAACATCTCGACCCGCTCGAACACTTCTTGGTTGTTCGACACGACCATGCCGCCGTCGCCGAAACAGCCGAGGTTCTTGCTCGGAAAGAAGCTCAAGCAGCCGGCATCGCCGAACGAGCCGACCTTCTTGCCGCGATACGTCGCGCCGATCGCCTGGGCACAATCTTCGACGACGTGCAATCCGCGACCGCGGGCGATCTCCATGATCGGGCCCATGTCGCACGGCTGACCGTACAAGTGGACCGGCAAGATGCACTTGGTACGCGGCGTGATGACCGATTCGATCTGCGTGACGTCCATGTTGAACGTCTGCTCGTCGATGTCGACGAAAACCGGCGTCGCGCCGACCATGCCGATCGCTTCCGTCGTGGCGACGAACGTGAACGGCGTCGTGATGACCTCATCGCCCGGACCGATCCGGAGCGCCCGCAACGCCAAGTGCAACGCATCGGTGCCGTTCCCGACTCCGGCGGCGAACTTGCAATCGCAGTAGTCCGCGATCTCCTTCTCGAGCGCCTTCACGTTCGGGCCGAGAATGAACTTGGCCTCGGCCGCGGTCGCTTGCATAGCGGCGTCGATTTCGGTCTTGAGCGAAGCGTACTGACGTTGGAGATCGCAAACGGGAATCACGGGATAGTCCTTGTTGCGGGGAATGGGTCGAGAGATGCGGGGTCGAAATCGAACTAAGCGGCCTGACGTTGCGGCACGATGCCGAGCGGAACGATGCGGTCTTCGCCCTCTTGGCGATATTGCCGCGAACATCCGTCGCAGCAAGCCGCTTCATCGACGAACTTCAAAGCGAGGCCGCATTCGCAGGCCCAGCCGCGGCGTCGCGCCGGGTTGCCGTAGACCAAGGCGTACGGCGCAACGTCGCGGGTGACGACCGCCCCGGCCCCGATCAAAGCATGTTCGCCGATCGTGCAGCCGCACACGATCACGGCGTTCGCGCCGATGCTGGCGCCGCGCTTCACCAACGTCGGCAAGTTGTCTTCCGGACGATTGCGAGGGAAGGCCGAGCGCGGCGTATTGATGTTCGTGAAGACCATCGACGGGCCGCAGAAGACGTCGTCTTCCAGCGTAACGCCGTTGTAGATCGAGACGTTATTCTGAATCTTGCAATTCCGGCCGATTGCAACGTCGGGACCGATGACGACGTTCTGCCCGATGCGGCATTTCTCGCCGAGGCGTGAACCGCGGATGACATGGCAGAAATGCCAAATCATCGTGCCGTCGCCGATCACGCAATCGTCATCGATATAGGACGATTCGTGAACAAAAAAGGGCGCTTGCGCGCCGGCATCCTGCCGACTCATGTTTTCGCCTCCCTGCGAAGTTTCGGTCCGAGCTTGTGCTGCGAACAGGGGGCATTATGAAAGGGGCCCCGAAATGCGTAAAGACCACTCGCCGGTTGTTTTTGCGCATAATCCCCGGTTGATCATTCAACGACCAACGGCGCTCCGTCATCGCGAAGAACGCATTGCTGCGAATCGCGATTCCGGCCTAACATAGCGGCTTCGCAGCCCCCAGGAGTCGCCGTCAATGCCGGCAGAACGAAAACAATTGACCGTAGCGACCGTCGTCGGCGCTCGACCGCAATTCATCAAAGCCGCCGCCGTGTCGCGATTACTTCGCGCCCAGCCCACGGCGACCGAGTTGTTAATTCACACCGGACAGCACTACGACGAGAACATGTCGCAAGTGTTCTTTGACGAATTGCAGATCCCCAGGCCCGAGTATCAACTCAGCGTCGGCTCCGGCTCGCACGGCGAAATGACCGGCAAAATGCTCGCGGCCATCGAGCGGATTTTGCAGGAGATGAAGCCCGATTGGATGCTCGTCTACGGCGATACGAACTCCACGCTCGCCGGAGCCTTGGCCGCGGCGAAGCTCAACATTCCGACAGCCCACGTCGAAGCGGGACTGCGATCGTTCAATCGCCGCATGCCGGAAGAAGTGAACCGCGTGCTGACCGATCACGCTTCGGAGTTACTCTTTGCACCGACCGATGCGGCCGTCGAAAACTTGCGTCGCGAGGGAATCACCGGCGATAAAGTGCAACTCGTCGGCGATGTGATGTACGACGCCGCGCAATTCTACGGCGAGCGGGCCGCGGCCTCGGCCATCACACGAGAACTCGAATTGCAACCGCAGGGCTATATCCTGGCGACGATCCATCGGGCCGAAAACACCGACGATCCCGCCCGATTGCGGGCCGTCGTCACGGGCTTGGCTCAGGCCGCGCAAAAACTTCCGGTCGTCATGCCACTGCATCCGCGCACGAGAGCGGCCCTGGAAAGAAACCAACTGATCGAGTTGCTTACTGGCCGAGTGCGATTGGTTCCGCCGGTCGGATACTTGGAAATGATCGCGCTCGAACGGGGCGCGGCCCTCGTCGTCACCGACTCCGGCGGCGTGCAAAAGGAAGCGTACTTTCAACGTGTACCGTGCCTGACGCTTCGCGACGAGACCGAGTGGGTTGAACTCGTCGAGCACGGCTGGAACCGGCTCGCACCGCCGACCGACGGCAACACGATTGCGACGGCGATCCTCGACGCACTCGCGCGCGGCAAGCCGACCGGCAAAGACGCCGACCTTTACGGCGGCGGATCGGCAGCCGCCCGAATCGTCGAGAGCCTGCTAAGTCGCGGCTAACGACGATCCGGGCGGTGCGCGAAAATCAATCAAGTACACGGCAAGACGAACTGCAGCTACGCAACTCGCTTGAGCGGGGCGTTGAAGTCGCCGCGGCGAACATCGGCCGGACGTTGCAGGCGCTGTTCGACCTGCTCCAAGATGCGAACCACGCGGAGGCCGTCGTGGCCATCGCTACGGGGCGTCGTGTCGTTCAGCACCGCATCGACGAAGTGCCGCGTCTCGATGTCGAGCGGTTCGCCGCCGGCGACCGACGGAATCCGAATCTCGCCGTGACGGACCGTGATCGCTTGCATGGCCGAGGAAGCCGATCCCGACGGGCCGACGTTGGCCCCCTTGTCGTAAATCCGCAGCTTTTCCGAAGCCTGCATGTCGTCGAACACGAGCATCTTTTTCGAACCGACGACGA
>CAMCTH010000463.1 GCA_945877965.1 Planctomicrobium piriforme
CACGAAAACAATCGGCCAGGCCGAGTCGTTCGAGATACGCCCAGGTCGCCTTGCCGAGCGGGCAGGCCGGATCTGCCAAGGCCGGTTGTTGCACTTCGCTCCGCGCGAGTTCTTTGAGATTCGTTGCGGTGAGCGTCGTCTCAATCGGCACAATCACCGTGAGGCCGTTCTTAGCAAGCGATCGCGGAGCCGACGACTTGCCGCCGCGAGTCGGAGCAGCCAAGCGGCCGACGTGCTCGACGTCGCCGGTCAGCAGCAAATCGATCGGCGCGCCCGCGGCAATCTGTTCGGCCAGTTCGTTCGACGCTCCGAAGAGGGCGCGAACCGACGTCGTCGGTCGAACCAAAGCGTACTCAGTAAGGATCTGCCCGACGGCTTCTTGCAAACTAACCGCCGCCGCAAGATGCACGATCGTCGCCGAGCCGGCGGTCGCCGTTCCGCGGGCGACGATGCGTCCGAGACTCAACGCGGCATGTCGGCGCACATCGTCGGCTAGTTCTTGAAAGACTTGCAGCGCTGCGCGGCCGCGTTCGGTCAGTCGGGCTCCGCCCCCCTGCAAACCGCCGACGGCCGACTCCACAAACGGCTCGCCCGCGGCGGCATTCACGGCTTGGACCATCAGCCAAGCGTGCCGGTACGACATCTTCATCGCCCGCGCCGCCCCGCTGATGCTGTGCATCCGATCGATGCCGGCCAACAGATCGGCGCGTCCTTCGCCGAGCACCGCATTGCCGCGACGTTCGACCCAGACGCGCAAACCGGCCGACCAAGCAGGATCCCAACGCCCAACGGGACTCTTCTTGGACGACGTCGCGGCGAGGGTGGATGAGCGAGCGGTCACGGCGATTTCCTTCTCGGCAAAATCAAATCGGCGGCGGGTGTATATCATCGACGTCGACTTGAAGTTTTGCCAGAGCCGATCTCGTCGCGAAGTGAGCAGCGACCTTACCGCTCGGCCGTCACCCGATAGTTCCCTTGACATTGATCGAGCGTGCGACCGTCGGCGGAGATCGCACCGGCCAACGACGCCTGGACTCCGTCACTGCGGACGCGGATGAGAACGATGACGCGGTTGTAGCGAGTGGCGTCCTTCATATAGAGCGACGGCGGCGTGACGATCGTTTTCGAGACGGCCGTGCACTTAGGACCGACGCCTAAGGCCACTAAGCGTTCATTGCTCGGAATTCCATCCGGGAACACCGTGTTGTAAATAATCCAACCGCTGGCCGCGTTCGGGTCGGCCGGATTCACGTTGTGATTCGGATCGATCGTAGCGACCGACAGATTGCCCCCGCTCGCAGCATTCAGATCGCGCGGAAACACGCCGCTACTGCCCGGCTTGCTGTTTGCTTCGTCGTGATCCATCAACTCTATCTCCGGTCGCGATGTCCCAGTGACGGGATTGCCGAGCAAGCCGACTAGGCTCTTCAACTCACTCGCGCTGAGCGTCGTCATCGATAGCATGTTAGATGTCGTCAAAGCCGAGTCGAGCCCGTTCGTTGCGCTCGAACCCGAGCCGTATAAACCGATCGGCGCGACGCCCGTACCGGTGGTCGCCAGCAACGAATCGAAGCGGTGCGGCCATTTCGCCTGCGAAGCATGAAACGTCAGCAGGTTCTGCGTCGTGTCTTGCAAAGCGGTCGCCGAACTCGCATGGAGCGACATCGTACGCAAGAACGCTAAGCGCGGCATGAGCATCATCGCCAAAACCGCGAGGATTGCGATAACGACCGTCAACTCGATGAGCGTCAACCCACGGCGCCCTGTGTGGCTTCGGAAGGCAAGCGGACGGCGAAGCTCCGCGACGGCAATCGTCATGGCGTTTCCTTTCACTCTCGGTTACTGCAACGCGTCAGATTCAGCCTCATCAGCTCAATCCGACCGCTATATTCACTTGGTTACAGCGTTTATATTTAGGCAGCACGACGGCGATGTCAAGTAGCGAGCCGCGCCGCCCGGCAGATTGAGAAAGAGTCCGGTACGAAGAAGTCGGCGTTCGCCGATTCGTGCTGCGTTTCGCCGGATTGAACGGGGCGCAAAGCGGCCGAGCGAGCAGTCGATTAAGGCTTCGGCTGACTGCTGCTATCGGAGTCGACGACCAACGGAACCGGATCCATCTGCGCGTCGCGGAGGGCCTCGGCATTTTCCTTCGGCACGATTCGCTTGCCGTAATGGTGCGTGTAGACCTGCGTGAACTCCGCGCCGAAGTACAGAATCTGCGCCGAGTAATAGACCCAGATCAACACGACGACGAACGAACCGGCGACGCCGTAGACCGAGGAGAGAGCGCTATAGCCGAAGTAGAGACCGATCACGTACTTGCCGAACGTGAAAAGCCCGGAGGTGAGGATCGCCCCGAGCCACACGTCGCGCCACGCAATCTTGACATCGGGGACCCATTTGTACATCGCGGCAAAGAGCAGCGTGATGACGACGAATGAGATCGCCGAGTTGAGCACGTGTACCGGAACCGGAAGCGAGTCAGGCATAGCGTGCAAGGCGTTGCCGGCAAACGTCAAGAGCGTGCTCACGACGAGCGATACGAGCAGGAGAAACGCGACGCCGAGGACCATGACGAACGAAAAGCAACGGTCTCGCAAGATTTCGAAGATGCCTCGTCCCGGCTTGGTACGGACTTGCCAGATCGTATTCAAGCTATCTTGCAGTTGAGCAAAGACGCCGGACGCCCCGAACAGTAGCAGGGCGATGCCAAAAAACGTCGCCAGCGGTCCCTCGCTCGCGGTGCTGCCGCCGGCGATGATCTCTTCGATCGCGCGAGCCCCGTGAACGCCCACCAGCGATCGGATCTGCACCTGCACTTCGCCGCGTGCCGCTTCGGCCCCGAACAAGATCGAAGCCAACCGCAGTAGCAAGATCATCAAGGGAGCGATAGACACCGCGGTGTAAAACGCCAAGGCTGCGCCGAGTTGAGGAATCTTGTCGTCCGACCATTTCCACACTGTCTCGAGCAGCAACGCTCCGAGTTCTTTGGGCGAAATCATTCAGCAGTCCTAAGCAGAACTTCGAGCCGAAACCGAGGAAGAAATGGCAAATGCGATGCCGTGTGCGAAGACGACCGCAGAATACCTGCGACCCACGATACTCGAACGGCACGATTCGTGCAGAGAGAGGATTTAGGAGCGAAACACGTCTCGTCACGAGGGAGAGGAAAGCATGTTCGGATTTATCTGGTGGATCTTAATCGGCTTCTTGGCCGGTGGAATTGCACGATTTCTCGTCCCCGGCAGGCAACCGTTGGGCTGTTTAACGACGACGGCCCTGGGGCTCGTCGGCTCGCTCGTCGGCGGCTTTATCTCGTCGCTGCTGTTCGGCTACGATCCGCGCGGCTCCGCCGTTCACGCGAGCGGGTTGCTTATGTCGACCCTGGGAGCATGGATTGTGTTGGCCTTAGTTCGACGATTGGCTAGAGATCGCAGCGACATCTGAACGTTTTGCCGATATCAGCGTGGAACCCACTTTCGCCCGCAGATGATTCGCATTGGCAGTCCGACATCCACCGAGACCGCTCCTCGATCAGGGGGCGATCGCGCGGCGAACAATCACCACTTCGAACGGCTTAAGCGACAGCGCGGCAGCACCGCCCTGGAAATCGAGCGCCCGATCGTCGCTGAGCAAAAGTCGTGCGGCCTCGCCTTTTCCACTTAGGACGAGCTTCACTTCTTGCGGCAGCGGAGACGAATTGACGACGACGGCCGGGAAGCCGCCATTACGTCCCGAGGCTTTGAACTTGACCGCCGTAACGGAACCGGGCGCGAGCGTGACGGTCGGCGGCTCTTTACCTTCGCATTTGAGCAGCAACGGTCCGATCTCCGCGACTTCACGATTTAGTTGCTTGACGCTCTGCCAAAGTTCCGGTTGGATCTCCGGCAGGGTCGCTTTCGGATGACCGGTGACCGGCTTATAGGTGTAATAGCCGATGCCGCTTGCCCCTTCGACCAAGGCGAGAAACGTCATGCAGCGCAGCTCGGCCGGCGTCGGATACCGAGCAGCGGTTTCCCAAGCAAAGAGTTGCAAGATCGGCAGGATCGGCTTCTTGCCGCCCGTGGCCTGTCGGGCGCGCGCGACGGCCTCGCCGACCGAGGCGACCGGCTGATAAGGAACCGGATAGAGATAGGGAGCCGAGACGTCGATCGCGGCGACGAGATCTTCGTACAGCGCTTTCGCCGGGAGCTTGCCCGCGATCACCCCCGCCGGCTCGTCTTCCCAATAGCCGATTGCGTTCATCACCGGCCGATTCGGAATCGCCCCAGACGACTTGGCGTTCGCCTCGGCCGTCTGCGCGAGCAAATCTTTTTTGAAATAGAGCGCAGGACTGTCGGCCCCGATGGCCAACAGGATGCTCGACATACCGACGACGTTCTTCGTGCCGTGCACGGCGGCATAAAACCCTTTCGCCGCCAGCGGCTCCGCGGCATCGGGCCGACACGTCAGCACGTTGAAACCGAACTCGCGACATTGTGCCAAAACCGCGTCATCTTCGATCGGCGCGCCGTAAAGCAGGATCGGAAAGAAGGGCTTGCCGTTGACCT
>CAMCTH010000464.1 GCA_945877965.1 Planctomicrobium piriforme
GAGCCCAGCTTCTTTCAGATCGGCAATGATCCGCCGACCTTCGTCGCTCTGCAAAAACGCATGAATGCCGGCCGCGATGACGGGGCCGACCTCGTCCACTTCGCTCAACTGCTCGACGGTAGCCGCGATCATCGCATCGATCGTGCCGAAATGCCCGGCGAGCACCGCCGCCGTCCGGTTGCCGACGTGTCGAATCGACAGCGCATTGAGCAACCGCACGAGACCGCGACTTTTGCTGGCCGCGACGCCGGCAATCAAATTCTCGGCGCTCTTCTTTCCCATCCGCTCCAGGCCGATGAGTTGCTCGAGCGTCAGCCGGTAAAAATCGCCGTAGGTTTTAACGAGTCCGGCATTCACGAGTTGATCGACCAGCTTGTCGCCGAGCCCTTCGATGTCCATCGCATTGCGGGTCGCAAAATAACGGAGGCGTTCTTTGATTTGCGCCGGGCAGGTGTAGTTCGGGCAGCGAATGAAAACGCCTTCTTCGTCTTTAACGAGCGGCGTCTCGCACTCGGGGCAGATCGTCGGAAAGGCAAACTTCGGCAGATCGTTGGTCCGGCGATGCGTTTCGACCCGAACGATGTGCGGAATCACCTTGCCGGCCTTTTCTACGATCACGAAGTCGCCGACGCGAATGTCTTTGCGTTCGATTTCTTCCGCGTTGTGCAGGCTGGCGCGGCTCACCGTCGTCCCGGCGAGTTCGACCGGCTCCAAGTCGGCGACCGGCGTGATCGCGCCCGACTTGCCGATCTGCACGCGAATGCCGTTCAGCTTCGTCTCGGCCTCATACTTTTCGAACTTGTAGGCGATTACCCACCGCGGCGACTTCGACGTGCTGCCGAGCTTTTCGCGTTGGGCATAGTCGTTCACCTTGAGCACGAGCCCGTCGATCTCGAAGTCGAGTTCGTGCAGTCGCTCGACGATCGACTCGCAGTAGGCGGCCGCCTCGTCAAATGACTTGAAAGCCTGAACATGCGGCGTCGGCGGCAAACCAAAGTCGCCGATCTCGGCCAGGAACTCGGTATGCGTCTTGGCGCGAAGCCCGGTGTTCTCGCCGATGCCGTGGACGAAAAGCCGCAGTCGTCGCTCGGCGCAGAGTTTCGGATCGAGCAGCCGAATCGCCCCGGCCGCACAGTTCCGCGAGTTCTTGAACGGCTCTTCGCCCCGTTCGGCCTGCATCTCGTTGAGTTTGACGAGGTCGGAGTTCGTGATGTACGCCTCGCCGCGGACTTCAAGCACCGCGGGAATGTTATCGCCGATCAGCTTCAACGGGCAATCGACCATCGTCCGCACATTGTGCGTCACGTCGTCGCCGATCCGGCCGTTGCCGCGGGTCGCCCCTTGCACGAGCAGACCGTTCTCATAGCGCAAAGCCACGGCCACGCCGTCGATTTTCAACTCGACGACCCACTCGATCGTCTCGCCCGGCAGCAACTTGGCCGTCTTCTCGGCGTAGGCTCGGAGCTCTTCGAGATTGTAGGTGTTATCGATCGACAACATCGGCACGCGATGCTCGACCGAATTGAGTTCGTCGACCGGGGCGTCGCCGATGCGTCGCGTCGGACTGTCGGGCGTCGCCAACTCAGGATAAATCGCTTCGAGTTGCCGCAATCGATCGAGCAACTTGTCGTACTCGCGGTCCGTGATCGTCGGCGCCGCGAGCACGTAGTAACGGCGATCATGCTCGCGGATCTCGCGGCGGAGTCGCTCGATTTCGGCCGCGTCGTCGCGTTGCGTCATGGGCGATCCGTCTCGTCCGGAGTCTTGGGTTCGTTCGCCTTGCGGGCCCAATAGCCGTCGGTCGAGATCGCGCCGACCGTGGCGATCGCCAGGACCAGGAGTTCGCCGACGAGCAGCATCTCGCCGTGCTTGCTCATAAAGTCGATCAGCGAGTTCGGCTTTTCTTGGGCCGCGGCGACGGCGCGGACCGGACGCAGGGCTCGCATCGCCGTCACGCCGTATGCACAGGCGGTGATGACGAACGCCGTGCCGACGATCACCAGCAGGACGTAAAACGGATTGATCGGTTTCTTAGTTCGCATGGCCCGATTATACGGCGATTTGTCCAGACGTCGATTCGTGTGAAACGCCTAGTTCCGTTCCGCCGCCATTCGTCGAGCTGCTTTCAGATAATCGTCCAGCTCTTCGCGTTCCTCCTTGGGGCAGGCGGCCGCGTACGGTTCCAGCCATTGCAACGACCGCAACGGCTCGCCGCAGCGGAGATAGATCAGCCCCAAGTCGCGGCGTTCCGTCGCCAGGTTCGGCAGCATCAATAATAGGCGCTGCTGCACCGGCAGGGCGGCCCGCCAGTCGCTGTGCATAACATGGCACGCCTTGAGATTCCGCAACACGCGCAGGCCGATCTCCCACGACGACGCGGGCCGCAGATGTTCGCGTGAGATGCGAAACTGTCCGTCGCTCCGCGAGTCGATCAGCGCAATGCACTCTTCGACCGTCATCACCCGCCCTGCCGTGAAGGGATCGACGTACCACGACTGCCCGCCGACCGGCGTCAGAGCATCGGCCGAGACGAGCACGAAATGCCCCGGCGCGCCGACGCCGAACATCGGCAATCCCGCTCGCTCGGCCACCGCCATGTAAACAATCGCCAGCGAGATCGGAATCCCGGTGCGGCGCTCGACGACGTCGTTCAGATAACTATTGCGGGGATCGTAGTATTCGTCTTCGTTCCCCGTAAAACCTTCGTCTTCGTAGAGCACGCGACTGACGACCTGTAACCGCTCGCTCGTTCCGGCACTCGTCGGCAGTTGGGCTAACTCGGCCTCGACCTTCGCGCCGAGGCGGTCGAGTTCGATCAGCGTTTGCGTCAGATCAAGATTCGGATAAGCATCGCGGGCCAATTCGCCGAGCAGCGCCGGCAGGTCGACGTTGCGTCGCCCGAGGCGGAGCTTCTGGAATTCGACGTCGTCGGCAAACCAATCCACGGCGCGACACCTAAAATGCATCAACCGGGGCGAGAAATGCGGGGCCGAGCCGGACGGTCGCTCGGCAGCGCTATTGTGCCTGCTCCTGCGGCCGGGGCAAGCCCGTCGTTCGCCCCTGGTTCGCCCTTCCGGGGCACGCTATCCTGATAGTTTGCGCCCTGCCCCCGATCGTTGACCGGAGCGTTCACCGTGCCGCAGCGGATGATCCAGCTACGCAAAGTCGAGGTCCATAACCTCAAGGGGATCGATCTCGATCTGCCTCGCGGCAAGCTGATTGTCTTCTGCGGACTGAGCGGCAGCGGCAAAAGCAGCCTGGCCTTCGACACGCTGTATGCCGAAGGCCAACGTCGGTACATCGAAAGTTTCTCGGCCTACACCCGGCAGTTTTTGGAACGGCTCGAAAAGCCGCAGGCGGAGCGGATCGACGGTCTGCCCCCGGCCGTCGCCGTCGCGGCCCGGAGTTCCAATCGTTCGACCCGCTCGACCGTCGGCACGGTGACCGAGACATACGATTACCTCCGCCTGCTATTCGCCAAGATCGCGAGGTTGTTTTGCCGCGGTTGCGGGCGCGAAGTGCTCCGCGACAATCCGCAGACGGTCGCCGAGTCGCTGGCTTCGCTGCCGGCCGGTTGCCGATTCTTGATCGCCATTCCGCAGACGCTGGCCGACGACGAATCGCTTGATGCTCGTCTCGCCGCCCTGCGGGAAGACGGTTTCACCCGGGTTATTCTCCGCGGCCGAACCGTGCGGCTCGAAGAGTTCGTGCCTACAAGTGATGATGCGGCAGAGCGCATTTTCGACGTCGTCGTCGATCGTTTGAAAGCCGGCGACGACGTCGGCAGCCGCGTCCGCGATTCGTTGGAGACGGCGTTCGCTCGCGGCGGCGGTCGGGCCGCGGTCTATACCGAAACGGTCGGCGGTGCTCCGGCGACAACAACGAACGGCACCGAGTCGGGCAAAGCGATCGAACTCGACGGCGCAGCGTGGCGGCGGATCGGCTTCGTCAATCGTTTGGCCTGCGAAGACTGCGGCATTACCTACGCCGAGCCCGAGCCGCGATTGTTCAGCTTCAACAGCCCGCTGGGGGCCTGCCCGGAGTGCGAAGGATTTGGGAACGTCATCGATATCGACTTCGATCTGATCGTGCCCGACCCGAGCAAGAGTCTGAAAGACGGCGCGATCGCGCCGTGGAACACGCCGGCCTACGAACATGAACTGCACGAACTGCTGGCGCTCGCCAAAGAATACAAGCTGCCGACCGACGTGCCGTTTCACAAACTCGACGAAACCCAGCGGCAACTCATTCTCGACGGCGTCCCGGAGAAAAACTTCGGCGGACTCAAAGGCTTCTTCGCCTGGCTGGAAAAGAAGAAGTACAAGATGCACGTCCGCGTCTTCCTCAGCCGTTGGCGAAGTTATCGCACCTGTCCGTCTTGCCAAGGAACGCGGCTCCGGCCCGATTCACTCGCGTGGCTGATCGGCGGTCGCAACCTGGCCGAGATCTCGGCGATGAAGGTCTCCGTCGCCGTCGAGTTCTTTCGGTCGCTGTCGCTCACTGATTACGAACGGGCCGTCGGCCGGATGATGTTCGAACAGGTCGCG
>CAMCTH010000465.1 GCA_945877965.1 Planctomicrobium piriforme
AGACTAAGAGTTTCCGGGCTTCCCGTCCGGACACTTCTTGTTCGTTCCTTTCCTCCGTCCCGGCGGCGCGCTCGATGTTGCTTCGTCTCGCACTCTCGACCATGGCAGTGCTGGCGGCTTCGGCCGTCGCGCAGGCGCAAGCTCCGCCGACGTCGGGCACTCCTCCCATGACGACTTCGCCCATGGCGTCGCCTTCGGGGACCGCGCCGCTCGCTCCCGCCGTGCCGCCGAAAACGCTCGGAGCCGCCGGTAACACCGCGTCGAACTCATCGGCCGTCCGCGAAGCCAAGCCCGAGGTCTACTTCGTCAAGTCGGCCAACGGCGAACTCGTGCCGCTCGTCGGCTTCACGCTCGAACAGTTCGAAAAGATGCTGCGCGAAGAGGGAGCCGCCGCGCCGCCGCCGAAGCCGACTTTCCGAATCGACGGCGTCGAAGCGACCGGAACCGTCGACAGTCGTAATGCTCGCCTGCAAATCACCTTCACGATCGACGTCGATGCGGCCGGCTGGGTTCGCGTGCCGCTCGGTCTCCGCGGCAGCGTACTCGAGAAACAAGCCGAATACTCGGGCCCCGGCAAGTTCACGCTCGAATACGATCCGAAGGCCGACGAGTACGCCCTCTGGTTGAACGGCAAAGAAGAACAGAAGCACAAACTCACGGTCCGCACCGCCACGGCCGTCGCCGACGATGGTGCCGCTCGCACGTTGCGGCTCCGTCTGCCGCGCGCATGGAACTCGTCGCTCAACCTCACCGTCCCAGAGAAGAGCATCGCCGCCGAGGTTTCGACCGGCGCGGTTCTCGATGCGATCACGACCGACAAAGAGGGAAGCCGCGTCCGCGTCGCCGGGATCGGCGGCGACTTCTCGTTGCGGTGGATCAAGACCGACGCCCCCGCGCGACGCGCTCCGACGTTGCTCGAAGCCCAAGCCGACGTCGCCGCCAAGATCGACGGGCATAGCGTGACGTACGACGCGCAACTCGCGATCACCAGCTTCGGCGGCGAGTTTGAACATGTGCAGATTCGCTTGCCGGCCTCGACCGTGCTGCTCGAAAGCGACGCGGCCGACGTGGAGTTCAATAAGCTGCCGGCCCCCAAGGGATCGAAGAACGAAACCTATGAGATTCGTCGCATCGGCGGTCCTGCCAAGTCGCTCGTCGTGCGACTGCAAGCCGTGCGGCCGATCGAACCGACGAAGGGGCAAGCCTCTTTCGACCTCGGCGGTATTGAAGTGCTCGACGCCGTCCGCCAATGGGGACATCTCGGCGTGCAGGTCGAAGGGGACTGGCAGGTGTTGTGGGGAGACCGAACCCAAATCCGCCAGGTCGACGCCGCTCCCGAGTTCTTCCGTGGCCGCAATCTGACGGCCGTCTTCGAGTATTTCGGCCGCACATTTACGCTGACGGCTAAGATCGCCCCGCGCGAGACCCGCGTGACGGTCGAGCCGTCGTACACGGTCGACGTCACCGCGCGACGTGCCTATCTCGAAGCCCGCCTCGGGTACCGCGTCGGCGGCGCCAAAGTCTTTACGCTCGACGCCGACTTTCTTGATTGGCAAGTCGACGAAGTCGGTCCGCCGGAACTCGTCGACGTCGAAGCGATCGTCGTCGGCAAAGGGGGGCCGCTGTCGATCCCGCTGTTGCAGCCGTCGACCGGCGAGTTCCAGATCGTCGTCCGCGCGCATCGCGATCTTGCGGAAGGGGCGAAGAGTTTAGAACTGAACGTGCCGCGACCGACAGCCGGCGTCGTCGGCCCGGCGACGTGGATCGTGCGAACGGCGGATAACGTCGCCCTCTCGCCGCGCGATGCCGCCCACACCGGCTTGTTGCGACAATCGCGAAACGAAGCGCGACGCTACGTCGGCGATCGTGCGGGCTGGGTCTATTCCACCGATGCCGCGACTGCGAAGTTCACGGCCGACTATCGAGTGCTGAGCCGAACGATTCGCGTGCAGACGACGAACGTCGTCACGCTGGGTGAAGCGGGCGGCGTGGAACAAAAGTTCAACTACGTCGTCGCGCGCGAACCGCTCGATGCCGTCGAGTTCGACGTCTCACCGAAACTGACCGACGGCGGACGCTTGGAATTGCGACTTGATACCGAAGTGCTGCCGTGGGTCGTCGTCGACGACAGTCCGCCCGATTCGCCGAAGCCGTCACGGATTCGCGCTCACTTGCCGCAAGCTCGTTTGGGAGCGTTCGAGGTGACCGCCGGCTTCCCGCTCTCGTTGATGCGGCCCGAGACGCCGGCCGGCGTCCCGCTGGAGGTGCCGCTGCTGGTGCCGCTGCTGGTGCCGCTCGACGGCGAAACAAGCGAGAACGAACTCCGCCTGATTACCTCGGAAGAGATTTCGATTCGACACGTCGATGAAGCGTGGTCGCCGGTCGAGGCGACTTCGAGCACAACGGCCGCGTCGCCGGCGACCGGCTCTCTCTATCGCGCGGTGGCGCCGCGGCATGAAGTGATGCTCGGCCTGCAATGGGAAGAGGCGGAACCGGTTCGCGAACTGCATGTGCAGCGAATGTGGGTCCAAACCGTCTGGCTCGGAACGGGTCGTCTCGAACGCGCCGCCTGCCGGCTCTCGACCGCGTCGTCGAGCGCCGTCGTCAATCTGCCGCCCGGCGCGACGGATATCGAAGGCTTCGTCGACTCGGCGCGAATCGAAGCCGCCGCGCATACGGCCGGCGAACCGCTCGTGCTCTCGTTGCCGCACGTCAGCGACGACGTGCATGTGATCGACCTTCGTTATCGGATCGAAGGAAACGATGCTGCTTCGCTCGTTGCACCGACGATTGAAAACGCCACGTCGCTCGGACGTACTTATCGACAATTGGTGTTTGCTCCCGACGTGTGGCTTTGGAATTCGCCGTCGGACTTGATCGCCGAATACGATTGGACCCGCTCGGGTCCTTTCTGGGTCCGTAAACCGCGTCTGTCGCAAGAAGAGTTGGAGAACTGGATCGGCGTACAGCACGACTCGCCGCTGCCGGAGCGGGCGAACGTTTATCTCTTCTCCGACTACGGTTCCGTCGCCTCCTGGACGCCCCGAGCCCTGCGTCGTTCGACGGCCGTACTGCTCGCCTCGTCGCTGGTGCTGGCCGGAGCCTTGGCCCTGCTCTATCTGCCGGGCCTGCGTCGTCCCGGCTTACTGCTCGCTGCGGCGATCGCCGTCGCTGCGCTCGGCTTCGCTTATCCCGAAGCCGTTCCTCTGGCGATTCAAGCGTCGCTCGGCGGTGCGTTGTTCGCATTCATCGCTTTACTGCTGGAACGCAACGTCGCGCGCCGCAACGGTCGGGCTCTGCGGAGCACGGGCGACGCTGCATCCGTCGCGCCGCGCAGTTCGACGCGAACCCGCGCCGTGCCACCGGCGGCGTCCTCGGCCCCGGCTTCGACGGCCGCAGTCGAAATCGCAGCGCCGTCCGCCGCTTCGGGAGGCGCGTCATGATGCGAGTCGCCGCCGTCGTCGGCGGTTGCTTGCTCAATGCGTGCATTCTCTCGCTCATTGATGGACCGCACATCGCGCCGGCCGAAGAGCCGCTCCCGGAGTATCGTCGCGTGTTCGCGCCGGCCGATCGGGCGCAAGATTGGCCGTTTCGCCCGGAACGCTACTTGCCGATTCCGGCGAAGCAGTTCGAGCAAGCGCTGCAACAAGCACAACAAGCCGCGTCGCCGCCGGCAGAAACGGCCGTGGCCGATTCGAAGTTGACCGTCAAGTTCGACGGTCGCGATCGGCTCACGGGACACTGCGAATTAGTGCTGCGGCCAGTTGATGCTCAGGCCCGACTGATTCCTTTGGCGGCCGGCTCCGTGCCGCTCGTACAAGCCGTCTGGCGCGAGACGAACACGCCGGCGGTCGTCGGCAATACGCCGGACGGCGCGACGGCCGTGTGGGTGGAACGTCCGGGGACGTTGGTCTGCCAATGGTCGGCGGTCGGCGTACGCGACGCAGGCGGCGGCGTGACGTTCGACGTGCAATCGCCGCTCGCTGCGGCGTCGTCGTTGATTTTGACGTTGCCGCCGGGGCATGAGTTGAAAGACAACGCCGCGGTGAAAACGTCCCCCGCGGCGAAGCCTGCGACGACGACCGCGTCGCCCCCGACGGAATCGGTCTACGAAATCCGTCCGCTGACGCCGCGGCGTCGACTTCGGATCGTCTCGGCCCGCGCCGCCTCGGCTGCCGCGCCGCGTTACGCCCTACGGCAAGACACGGACTACGACTACTCCGAACGGGGCGTCGACCTGACGACGCAACTCAAGATCGACGCGGTCGACGAACCGCTTTCGAAGCTCGAACTGGAATACGATCCGGGACTCGTCATCGTCGATGCGCGCCTGCCCGACCGTCGCCTGACTTGGACCGACCAAGAGCCGCCGACGTCGCCGCGGCGCACCACGATCGAGTTCGATCCGCCGCTGTTCGGCACCAACCGCACCGTGCTGATTCGTGCCTTGGCCCCGGCGCAAGTCGGCAAACGCCATGTGCTGCCGACCATCCGTTGCCCCAGCCTCGACTGGCAGCAGGGGACGTTGTCGCTAGCCGTC
>CAMCTH010000466.1 GCA_945877965.1 Planctomicrobium piriforme
ATTCGCTTTACGGGTAAGGACCAACATGGCAGACTCCTTTGCACTGTGTTGTGGCGTAGCTTGCGTCACCGGACCTCCGTTGACGAATACGGAGTAATGCACGAGCCGTGCCAAAGCGAAAAGAATCTGAAAAATACCGGGAATCGCGATGTTTCACGGGTTTCGTTCTGCCGGCAGCGCAGCCCCGCCATGTAACTTTGTACATGGCGCTTACAAGTCGCTGCAAACCTTGCAATCGCTAGCGGGTCGATGAACCGCCGGCCGCCGGCCTGCGTACGGCCGCGCGCAGCTTGCCTAGACGGAACAGGCAGCGCGACGGTTGCCCCTACATCTTCGGGCGTTTGCGTTTTTCGATCTCGTCGCGGATTTGGGCCGCCTCTTCGTACTGCTCGGTGGCGATCGCCTCGGTCAGGCGTTCTTCCAACGTCCGATCGATATGGTACTCGTTGCGGACCGTCTCGCGGAGTTGCGTGAGTCGCTCGGCCAGATCGTCGTCTTCGAATTTCTCGCCCGCATCGTTCTGCTCGTAGAACTCGCGAATCCGATCGAGGCCGCGGTTCAACTCAGCGATCGCCTTCTCGGCATCGCCGTCGTCGATCTCGGCTAAGGCCGACGCTTGCGTCCGATGAAACAGAATGAACGGCCGATATTGCTCGTGCGACGCGGTCCATTCGTCGCTCGGCGAATGTTTGGCGCAGAAGTCCATGAACGTCAGATTGTGATCCGCGTCGCGAACGGCCCGGCGATACTCGCGGAGCGAGAGCCAGCAGATGCGCCGCTGATAGAACTGCACGAACTCGCGGTCCGCTTCGCTGCACTGTTCTTCGGTCAGTTCGAAACCGTCCCCTTGGGCGATCGCCGCGGCAATGAGGAAGTCGAAGTAGGTTTCGGCCCCGCCGGGACGCTGACCGTCGGGACGACCGTTCACTTCCATCTGCAGCAGGCCCATGTCGACCCGTAACTGTACGACCTCGCGGCCGTCGGCTCCTTCGGTAATCCGAGCCTCGACGTCGCCGGGTTTGTACGGCCACTGCTTCAGGATGCGATCGATGTGCTGATTCTTCATGCGTATTTAGTGTAGGGAACGTCCTCTGTGGCGCTCCACAAACTGCGAAAACGGACGGAACGCCGCAGAGGGCGTTCCCTGCAAAACCATGACCGTCCAACTATTATACGCAGCGAGTTCACGTTGCGGAGGGGCGGCGGAGCAGGGCTTCGCGGGCGGCCAAAACGTCGCGGGCCGCCTCGGCGCTCGTCGCTGCCAAAGCGGTGAGGTGCCCCATCTTGCGCCCCGGTCGCGGGGCGGCTTTGCCGTACAGATGCAGCTTCACGCCGGGCAGGCGGCACGCGGCCTCCCAATCGGGCTCGCCGTCGGTCCACAAATCGCCGAGCAAGTTGGCCATCGCCGCAGGACGCAACAACTCGGTCGACCCGAGCGGCAGCCCGCAGATCGCCCGCAATTGCTGCTCGAATTGGCTTGTCAAACAAGCGTCAAACGAAAAGTGCCCCGAGTTGTGCGGCCGCGGAGCTAGTTCGTTCACCAGCAGCCGATCATCGCGCGTCAGGAAAAACTCGACGCACAAGACGCCGACGACTTGCAACTTTTCGAGCAGGGCCCGCGTGATCTCGCGAGCATCGCGGCGAACCTTCTCGGAGACGTCGCCCGGCGCGAGGGTCAGATCGAGAATATGATTGCGATGCGAGTTCGACACGACGCCGAAATCGGCATACTCGCCGTCGATGCCGCGGGCCGCGACGACGGAGACCTCTTCGCGGAAATCGACCCACGCTTCGAGCACCGCCTCGGTCGCCGTTCCAATTGCACCCGTAACTTTGGTCCAGGCCGCCTCGGCATCGGCCGGCGTGTTGATCTTCGCTTGCCCTTTACCGTCGTACCCCCAGCCCGCCGTCTTGAGCACGGCAGGCGTGCCGAGCGAGACGAGCGCGTCTTTCAATTGCTCGAGCGAGCGGACCGTCGCGAACGGCGTGTGCGGGAAGCCGTTCGACTTGAGGAACGTCTTTTCGCGCAGTCGATGCTGCGTCGTGTGCAACACGTTGCCGCCGGGACGGACCGGCGCGAACTGCTCAGCCGCTTCGGTCGCCGCGGCCGACACATTCTCAAATTCGAACGTGACCACGTCGACGTGCCGCGCAAAATCGCGCACGGCATCGAGGTCTTCGTAGTCGGCCTTCACTTCGCGATCAGCGACCTGTCCGGTCGGCGTGTCGTCGTCGGGCGAAAGCGTGTGCACGCGGTAACCCATGCGTCGCGCGGCAATCGCAAACATCCGACCGAGTTGGCCGCTGCCGAGCACACCGACGGTCGAGCCGGGAAGAATAGGACGGCTCACGAGCGGACCTCGCCGGGAATCGGATTGGCGAGAACGGTGTTGGTTTGGTCGTCGCGAAACTTACGGAGCTTTTCGCGGAGCTCGGGTCGGCTCGTCGCCAAGATCGAGACGGCGAGTAGGGCGGCGTTGATCGCTCCCGCCTTGCCGACGGCGAGCGTGGCGACCGGCACGCCGCCGGGCATCTGCACGATCGACAGCAGCGAGTCGAGGCCGTTCAGGGCATGGCTTTGCACCGGGACGCCGAGGACCGGCAGCACGGTGTGAGCGGCGGTCATGCCCGGCAGATGGGCCGCGCCCCCCGCACCGGCGATGATCACTTGCAAACCGCGGCTCTCGGCGGTCGTCGCGTATTCCCGCATCAGATCGGGCGTGCGATGGGCCGACACGACCCGGCATTCGCGAGCGACGTCGAACTTGGCCAACGTCTCGTCGGCGTGCCGCATCGTCTCCCAATCCGACTGGCTCCCCATGATGATGCCGACGAGCACCGGCGGGGCGGTTGATTTCGACTCGGCAGGCATAAGAGAAGCACTCGCGGGGCGTTAATGTTTGGCGAGCTAGCAAGGTACCGCACGCCCCTAAACCGGTCTAGGGTCGGTCGATTCGGCCGGGGCAGGGGTGAAAACCTTGCAGATCGTTTAGTCTCGGTAAGCCTGCGGCAATTTGCGGCGACTCTGCCGAAAGAGGCGACAAAAGGGAAGTCAGCGGCCCGCTCGATTCGATGAAGAAACGGACGGCGCGAACTGCCGTTTTCTCGCTCGGCGGTTTCCACGCAAGGAATCGGATCATGCTGCGACGCTCGCTGTTGGCTCTCGGTGTCCTCGCCATCTCCGGGGCCACGCTGCACTCAGCCGGCCTGTCGCTTTCGGGCCACAGTCACGGCCATTGTCACCATTGCGGCTGCCATAAGGTCCGCAAGGTGTGCGTACCGGTGAAAGAGATCGTCAAGGAAACGACGTTCGAGTACTCCTGCGAATGCGAAGACTTCTGCGTGCCAGGCCGCAGTAAGTGCGTCGGCACGACCTGTAAGAAAGATTGCAACGGCTGCTGCCAGTGCGAAAAGATATTGCAGCCGACGTGCGGCAAGGTAATGACGAAGACCAAGCTGATGAAGCTGCCGGTCGTCAAAGAGAAGTGCGTCACGAAGTGGGTCGTCAAAACAGTCTGCTGCAACTGCGGCCAAGACTGCGGCAAAGGAAGCTGCGCCGACGGAAACTGCATCGACGGCACCTGCACCGAACCGTCCGCCCCGCATACCGCGCCCGTGCCGCCGCCGTCGGTGAAGCAAGCCTCGGCCCTGGTGCCAAGCCCGTTGTTCACGTTGGAGTAACGACCGGCGCAAAGTTCCCAACGCTACGGCGTCTTAGATATCGAGCAGGCGTTCGTACAGCGTCTGCGGCGTTTCGAAATCTTCGGGGATGAGCGAGCCCTCGGGAATGGCATCGCCCAGGCGCTTCTCCAAGTCGACGATCAGCTCGACGAGCTGAAAGCTGTCGACGCACCCTTCGCGCAACAACGCCGTCGCCGGACCGATCGCATCGGCGCTGACGCCCCGTTTGCGTGCGACGAAGTCGCGAACGATCGTCAGCACTTGCGGAAACTCGACCTTCATGCACCGTCTCCCACTTCGAAATTAAGAGTCACCGGCCCGAACTTTCCCGCCGCATATCCACGACGATTCGAATCGCGGGCCAACTTGCCGCTCGTCGACTTCAACAAGGTGCCGAGAGGTACGACTCGAGCATCGACGAGATCGACGTCGAGTCTTGCGGGCACCGCCGTCCGCGCCTGCCGCACGATCTCGCCCCACGCCTCTTCCGGCTCGTCCGACTCGCACAGCACGACGAGCCCTTCTGTCGCGAGATCGCGGAGACGCACGCCGAAACAGACGATCCGTCCCGACTTCACGCCGGGAACCGACGCCACGTTCTCGACGTCCTGGGGATAAACATTCTTGCCGCCGACGATCACGATATCCTTCGTCCGCCCTGTCACATACAGATGGCCGGCCCCGTCCAAGAACCCCGTGTCGCCGGTGGAGTAAAAGCCGTCGGCATCGAACAAACCTGCGTTCAGATCGTCGCGGCGGTAGTAACCGTTGAACAGAAACGGCGAGCGAATGCGAATATTCCCCGCGACGTCGACGGCTTGCGTACGGCCGGCATCGTCGACGATCCGGACCTCGCA
>CAMCTH010000467.1 GCA_945877965.1 Planctomicrobium piriforme
TGAAGCAGGGATAAAGAAGTTTCAGCCCCGGCGACGGTCCCTCCTTGAGACGCGTCGCCGCCACGTCGCGGCGAACCTTCGCCTGCGATGAGGGCTCTTTTCATTTAGTTGACGATCGCCACGGAGCCGAGATAATCTAGGTAGACCTACGACGACCGCTGCAGGTCGTCGTAGGCCGTAACTCCTTGTTGCGTCAAAGATTTACCGAGTCGAGAGGATGCCGTGAAACCGACGAAACCCAAGAAGCAGGTCGCCAAGGCCCGTATTCTCGGAGTCGGTCTCGACAACGAAGACGGCCACACCCGCCTCACGCGGGGGGATAATTTCGTCCTCTACGGCGGCTCGCAAGAAACGCATGGCCGGATGCAGGAGACCGCGGTTAAGATCAACGAGCAACTCGGCCGCCTCGGCAAGCGGTTGGAAGATTGCTCGCCCCGCGAGTTTATCGATATCCTGCACGAAGCGTCGGAGTAGTTTCGCGACTTCGGTTCTTTCCGAACCGGCGTGAAACCTCGACGCTGTACGGCGGGTATATCAGGGCGGACCGAGTCGGCGACGACTTCTACCTCTCCTTGAGATTCTGCCGTTGTCTAAAGAAGCGCTGACCAGCGAAGTCCAACAGTGGGTCGCCGCCGGCCTGCACGGCGACGACGGTGCGATCCGCCTGCTGATCGATCGCTTTCGCGGTCGCGTCTATGGGCTGTGCTATCGGATGCTCGGCCATCGGGAAGAAGCGGAAGACGCGACGCAAGAGTCGCTGCTCCGGGCGGTGCGTGGATTGAACGGTTGGGATCGGGCTCGCGAGTTCGCTCCGTGGCTGCTGACGATCGCGGCGAACCGCTGCCGAACGAGATTGGCGACGCGAGCCAAGCAACGCGCGACGTCGACCGACGTCGAGGCGCTCGTCGACTTGCGACCCGATCATCTGGCGGCCCGCCAAACGGCCGAAGAGGTCCGAGCGGCCCTCGATCTGCTGCGTGAGGATCATCGTCGGGCGTTTGAGTTGTTCCATGTGGAAGGAAAAAGTTACGCCGAGATTGCGGTCGTCTGCGGTGTGCCGTTAGGAACGATCAAAACTTGGGTTCATCGCGCTCGTCGCGAAATGGCCGAACGATTACGCGAGCGCGGCGTCGTCGAAGGAGATCGCCATGCGTTGTGATCAATTCGAAGACCGGCTGAACGACATCCTTGATCGTCGCGAAGATCCAAGCGGCGACGGAGAACTGACCGCGCACGCCGCCGTTTGCGGTGCCTGTCGAAAGCTTGCAAAGTCGTATGCCGCGCTAACGTCGGGGGCCGCGCTGCTCCGCGAACGGGCGGAACTCGTCGTCGACCTCACGCCCGGGAACGTCGCCGGCCCCTCGTTCCGAAGAACGACGTGGCTCGCGCCGCTGTTGGTCACGGCGGCGGCCGTCGCGTTTGTTTATCTGCGCCCTACCGACGACGTCCTGCCGTTGCCGCCTGTTACCTCGCCGATTGCCCCCGTCGTCGCGGCCCAACACGGTGCGACCCCCGACTTTGTTCCGAATCTTGCGGCCGTCGAACCCTCTTCGTTGCCGACGACGTTGCGGAAGCCGATCAGCACGCCGGTCGTCGACTTGGCCCGCACGACCGGTCAGGCCTACGTCGGCCTGATTCACGGCACCGCCCGCCGCGTGGACGAAGCGATTGCGATTGCCTCGGCGTGGCCGCAGCCGCAACAACTGCTCGAGCCGATGCTCTTCCCCGAAGACGGCCTGCTGCGGCAATGGGAAGATCGCTGGGGACCGGTCGCCGGCGAAACCTTCGACGCTCTGCGCGAGGTGTTTCAGCCCGTCGATTCGCCCGGGCTCGAAGGCGCACCGAGCCGCGCCGGCTGACGCGATTCTTACGTCGCCGCTCCCGACTTGATCGTCTGTGCCGATTAGCGCGACGATCACGACGCCGTCGTCGCTACGATCCGCGCAGCCGTTACAGACGGACCGGCCGTACAAATTACGTGGAAAGAATTCTTCCCGCAGGCCGCATCTCTTAACTAACGGGTATATTTTCCCGGAGTGAAAAGCGTCGGCTTCGCTCCGCGGGCTCGGCTTCCTCCCATCCCCACTGGAAGCCCAACGAAATACCTGAGGGTACGAGCTGTGACGAAGAAAGACGAAGCTGTGACCGCCGTTGCCAGTGATAGCCGTAAGAGCAGCGACCGCCGTAGCCCGCGCGAAGACCGCCGGAAGCAAGCCGCCCCGGTCGCCGTCGAACGCCGCAAGCTCGAACGTCGCGAGAAGGTCAACCGCCGTCGCCAAATCGACCCGACCACCTGCGAGCGTGATTACTCGACCGACGAAGTCGAGTTCATGAACGCGATGAACGACTACAAGCGACGCAGCGGCCGGATGTTCCCGACCTGCAGCGAAATCCTGGAAGTGATCCGCAACCTCGGCTACTCGAAGCCGGGCCAAATCCCGCAATCGGCCGAGCCGTTCCTGATGACGGCCCAAGTCGTCCGCGACGAAGAATCGTGCGACGTCCTCTAAGCCGGCAGCCCTTCCGTCCGCAACCCACCCGAAAACGCCGCCGCTCGAAGGAGCGCGCGGCGTTTTCGCGTTTCCGGGCGCGGGTGCCGGCAGCGCCGTCGGGCGGCGACTGATCTTGCCCCTGCGCCGGACCGAGAGTACCCTGCCGCCTCGAATTACGCCGCTTACACCCTCTCGGGACCCGACCTGCCATGGATGCCGCAGGTACTGCTAAGCCCATCGCACCGTCGCGTCGCTTTGTTGCGATGACGGCCGTCTTCGCGCTGACGCTCTTCGCCGGCTGTCAGTACACCGCGCAAGGCAAGAACGCGGCCGGCGTGCAACTCTATCAGACCGGTCAGTATCAACAGGCGGCGCAGTACTTTCAGCAGGCGGTCAATCAATCGCCGACCGACGCCGACTCCTACTACAACCTGGCGTCGTCGTATCATCAGATCGGTCGGCTCAATCGTCGCACGACCGAACTCGACTACGCCGAGCAGTTGTACAACAAGGCGCTCGACTACAACCCGAACCATCGCGATTGTTACCGCGCACTTTCCGTGTTGCTCGTTGACAAGAATCAGCCCGAGAAAGCGCAAAAGCTGCTCAACTACTGGCAAGCGCAGAATCCGACGAACCCGGCGCCGCGGGTCGAAATGGCTCGGCTCCGCGAAGAGTTCGGCGATCGCCAAGGGGCGAAGGAATATCTCCAACAAGCGCTGGCCTACGATCCGTACGACGTCCGCGCCTTGGCCGCCCTCGGTCGGATCCAAGAGACAGAAGGAAACAGCGCCCAAGCACTAGCGAACTACCAGCGAGCCTTGTATCGCGATCAGTATCAACCACAGATCGCCGAGCGGGTGCAGCAGTTGCGCACGGCGATGAACCAATGGAATCAGGTCACGCCGGGCGGCACGCAGACCGTCACGACGCCGATGAATCCGATTCGCTAGCCAGGCAGCGGTTGCCACGCCGACTACGGCGTCTAAAATACTCTCGGCCTTTCGGCCCCGGACGAGACGCGCCGTACCCGGTGAAGACAAGACGACGCTCTTTCTAGGGAGCGTTGCGCTATGGCGTGGATCTTATTATTGATTGCCGGGTTGCTCGAAACCGGCTGGGCCATCGGCCTGAAGTACACCGACGGCTTCACGAAGTTAGTCCCCAGCGTGCTGACGATCATCGGGATCGTCGTCAGCATGGTGCTGCTTTCGATTGCAGCCCGGACGCTGCCGATCGGTACCGCGTATGCCGTATGGGTCGGCATCGGTGCGGCCGGCGCGGTCGTGCTGGGAATCGTTCTGCTCGGCGAACCGGTCAACGCGGCTCGCTTGTTCTTTTTGGCGATGCTGATTGCGTCGATCGTCGGGTTGAAGTTCACCGCGGCGTGAGCGGTTTGTTCGATCAACGACGGACGAGAGCAAGCGCATCGTTCAGAAAGCGAATCGACCGCGCGGCGGCAGCGGGGCCGTCGTGGCTATGTCGGCTCAGTTCGACATGCACGCCCCCCGCATAGCCGACGCGGAGCAACGATTTGAAGATCGGCGGGAAGTCGATCTCTCCTTCGCCGAACATGAGGTGCTCGTGCACGCCGGCCCGCATGTCTTCGAGATGCACATTAACGAGCCGCGAACCCCAACGTTCGATGACGGTCGAAATCGGCGTTTCTCCGAGGCAATGCAAATGGCCGACGTCGAGCGTCAACTTGAGCCGCGGGTGATCGATCGCTTGCAGCAGTTGCTCGTAGCGGGCCATCGTATCGATGAACATCCCCGGCTCGGGCTCGAAGCCGACGGTCACCTGCTTTTGATCGGCATACTCCAGCACCTCGGTTAAGCCGCCGACCAAGCGACGCATCACCGTCGCATCGTCCGCGCCGTCGCGCAAGATGCCGGACCAAAGCGAAACGCAATCGCTTCCCAGTTCAGCGGCGGCGTCGATCGCATGCTTGTAGAACTCGATTCGCTTCGCCCGTCCTGCCGGGTCGCTCGTCACGAGCGTCGGCTCGTGCTTCGTGCGCGGATCGAGCAAGAAGCGGGC
>CAMCTH010000468.1 GCA_945877965.1 Planctomicrobium piriforme
AGCGCTCCGCTGCCGTCGATCTCGCGCCGCAGATTATCGAAGTTGCTGAGCAACGAGCGGCGATTTCCGAGCCGCGACAGGTCCAACCCTTCGATCTGCCCCAAGTTTTGCACTTGGAACTTCGCCGAATTCGGATCACCGCCGGTCTCGAACGGGTTCTGATCTTTGCCGAGATAATGACCGCCGAAATAACCGGGACGCAGGCCGATGCTCGCCGCGTAGGGCACCGCGGCGTAGGCCGGCAAACCAGGCTGCCGCGCACCGACGACCTTGCAGGCTGCGGCGCCGAAGAACGGTGCGCGAGTACGGTTGTCGGCGCCGCTGGCTCCGCCCTTGCCGGTGAGCATGTAATGCCCGCCGGCGAAGTGGTCGCCGTTGCCGTGCTGAATCGAACGAATGACCGAGAACTTGTCAGCCAGCTTGGCTTGCAGTGGGAAAAGCTCGCTCACTTGCATGCCGGGCACGTTAGTCGGAATCGGCGACCAGATGCCGCGGAATTCGATCGGGGCACCGGGCTTCATGTCGTATGTGTCGACATGGCTCAGTCCGCCGTCGAGCCAAATCAGAATGACCGAGGTGTCTTTCTTCGCGTTCCCGGCGGCCGCCGAGGCGGCTTTGGCTCGCAAGAGATCGCTCGTCGCCAGCGCGCCCATGCCAGCCATGCCGACTTGCAAAAAACTACGTCGATTCAAACCATCGCAATAGCGGTCAGACGAACCACAGTCGATTCGCAGCATGGCGAAGTTCCTTTGCGTCTACGGCAAGGCGGGAAGCGGGCGGATTGCAGGCAGGGCGTCGGGCGGGCAAGCGCGTTCAGTCGTCAGACAATCATCAACGTCTACTGATGACTTCGAACTTATCCCACTCGCTGCTTGAGAAGTCAATTGATATTTAATTCCTTCCATTCTTAAGGGTGGCTGTGGGTTGCGCCTTCTAGCATCGGGAGAAAATGATAACGCAACCCTGACGACGTCAGGCAACGATGTCGCTCGGACGTTAGAAAGATTTGCAATCCGCGCGAGGCGGAAACGCCCGCACTGGGTCTGATACGGTCGTTCCGCCATTGGAGTGCCTAGGCGATAGTTCGACGCTTAAATGTTGCGAAGTAATAACGTCGAAGCAACTTCCGGTTTTCAGTCCATGGCGACGCGAATGCGCCGAATATTTGCTCGGCATGTTGGGCCGCTTGCTAACGCGTCTTTCGGTTCTTGAGAGGAATTGAAACTGCGGTTGTGTGCGATGCTGTTTGTCGTTGTTGTTCCCTAGTCTGCATTCGTGTTGCCGCCGGACAAATACTACGGCGGCGAACGGAGCGACAAGACGTTCTGATTTCACGGTGTCGCACCTGAAAATGAGTTCGCAGGTATCGACTTTTTGATACTGTTCGCCGACTTCCGGCCGCTCAGCTTCTCGAAGTGATTGCAGGTCGCCTTGCGGGGATCAGGAAGTCGCCTAGTCAGTGACCTTTGTGGGGCTACGGGAGACTGCCTAAAGGGGGAAGCTATTCGGGCAACAAGCATCAATATCATCTGATTAAAGTTGACGCGAACGCATCAAAGACTGACAATGCGTTCTCTGAGGGATGCTTTTTCATTGGCATGCGTCCGACTTGCTTCGTTTCCGAACGTGCTCCGACCTCACAGCGTTGCGGACGTTGACGAATCGTATTCGGGCCTGTTTTCCCGTTAAGTAGTCTTTTCATGCTGACGTTCTTCGGTCGTAATCGCCAATTCTGCGACGGCGTTTCCCGACGTGATTTTCTGGGGGTGGGAGCGCTTTCCATCGCCGGACTGTCGCTGGCCGACGTACTGCGGCTCAAGGCTCAAGCCGGTGTGATCGAGTCGCCCAAGAGCGTGATCATGATCTACCTGCCTGGCGGGCCGACCCACCTCGACACCTACGACCTCAAGCCCGCAGCACCGACGGAGTATCGCGGCGAGTTCGATCCGATTCAGACGAATGTGCCGGGCATGGAGATTTGCGAACTAATGCCGATGCAGGCGCGGATCGCCGACAAGCTCTCCGTCGTCCGCGGCATCGTCACCTCCAACGAGCACAGCGCCCACGGCACGTTGACCGGATTTCATAAAAAGGCCATGCGTCCGCCGTTGGGCTCGGTCGTCAGCTACATGCGCGGACGCAAGGATTCGCTGCCGCCCTACGTCAGCATGATGAACAACGGTAATGATGATGCCGAGAATCCGTATTACGTTGGCGAGGCGCACAAGCCCTTTTCTCCTTCGGGCGAAGGAATGAAGAGCCTCAGCTTGGTATCGGACGTAACCTTGAACCGACTGGCCGATCGCAAGGCCTTGCGCGATTCGCTCGACAATCTCCGTCGCGACATCGACGTCGACGGCTCGTTGGCGGGCGTGGATTCGTTCACCGAGCGGGCACTCGACATGGTCACCTCGACGAAGGCCCGCGACGCCTTCGACATTTCACGTGAGTCGGCATCGACCCACCAACTCTACGGTGCCGCGAACGACACGTTTCTCAAGGCTCGGCGGTTGGTCGAAGCAGGCGTGTCGGTCGTCACCTTAAGCACGGGCGGGTGGGACACTCATGCCAATAACTTCGAATCGATGCGAAAGCAACTTCCGCGGATCGATCAAGGTATTCACGCGTTGATCACGGATCTGCATGCCCGTGGTCTCGAAAACGACGTCGCGGTATTGATGGCCGGTGAATTCGGCCGCACGCCGCGGATCAATCCGGGCGCCGGTCGCGATCACTGGCCGTCGTCCGGATTCTCGTTACTCGGCGGTGCACTCGGCCAAGGTCAGGTCATCGGCGAGAGCGATTCCAACGGCAGCCGACCGAAGGGGATGCCGATCACGCAGAGCAACGTGTTGGCGTCCATCTATCGTCACTTGGGAATCGATCCGGTGACGGTAATTCGTGACAACTCGGGCCGCCCGATGTATCTGCTCGACGATCGCCGGATGCTCAGCGACTTGGTCTAACACGCGGTAAGCGTCGTAGGCTTTAATATCTGCATCAAAGCGACGGGGGTCGGAAAGACTCCCGTTTGCTTTTGCAGAGCGTCAGATAAATAAGGCTCCGTTCACGCCTGCCCTACTCCCGCCCACGGAATTCCCTCATGCTCGCTTTCGACGGTAAGTCGGTGCGTTTGTGCGATGGAGTGGCGCGTCGCGAGATGTTACGCGTCGGCGGACTGGGCTCGCTCGGTTTGTCGTTGCCCGGCCTGTGGTCGGCACAAGAGGCGGCGGCCGCGACGCCGTCGTCCGGCGTCGTCCATGCGCCGTCCTCGGGACGAGCCAAGTCGTGCATTGTCTTATTTCTGTTGGGCGGCCCGCCGCAGCACGAGACGTGGGACCCCAAACCCGACGCCCCGGTGGAAATCCGCGGTGACATGAAGCCGATCGCTTCGGCGACGCCTGGTCTAAACGTCGGCGAGTTGATGCCGAAGACAGCTCGCATGACCAACCGAATCTGCGTGCTGCGGGCCATGTCGTCGCGCGACAATGCCCACTCGTCGAGCGGCTACGCCATGCTCACCGGCTCGCCGCACATTCCGCTGAATATGGAAGGCGCAACGCCCGGCGCTCCGAACGATCGGCCCTGCTTGGGCGCGATCGTGCAAAGATTCCGCGAGTCGTCGAGCTCGCTGCCCGGCTCGATTCGCTTGCCCGAACATATTTGGAACACGAACGGCGCGGTCTGGCCCGGCCAAACGTCGGGCTTCCTGGGCAGCGCCGTCGATCCGTGGTTGCTGATGTGCGATCCGAACGAGCCGAACTTCGGCGTGCCCGGTGCGACGCGGCCCGACGACATGACGGTCGACCGCAGCGAAGGGCGACGCGAATTACTGGCCGAGTTGAACGCGCGGCAAGCCGCATCGTTCGACCCGCCGACGCGCGAGCGTTGGAGCAAGCAAACGGAACGCGTGTTCGATCTCTTGGCGGCCAAGCGAGGCGGCGAGGCGTTCGACCTGACTCGCGAATCGGAAGCGACCCGCGAACGCTACGGCCGCAATCGATTCGGTCAAAGCGTGCTGCTGGCTCGCCGCTTGGTCGAGGCGGGCGTCGGCCTGGTGCAAGTGAATTGGACGCGTTGGAAGACCGACACGGCGGGCAGCCCCGGTTGGGACAATCACCAAAACAACGCCGAACGCTTGAAGACGGTATTAATGCCGCCGATGGACGCGGCCTATTCGGCCCTGCTCGACGATCTGGCCGAGCGCGGCCTGCTCGACGAGACGCTCGTGGTGTGGGCCGGCGAGTTCGGCCGCACGCCGAAGATCAACAAGGCCGCCGGTCGCGATCACTGGGGCAGCGTCTTCTCGGCCGCACTGGCCGGCGGCGGAGTGCGCGGCGGTCAGGTGATCGGCTCGTCCGACGCCCTCGGCGGCCAGCCGAAGGAAGGCGTCGTGAGCCCCGGCGACTTGGCTACGACCATCTTGCACGCACTGGGTGTGCCGACGGACGGCTTGCTACACGATCGGCTCGGCCGACCGATGCCGGTCTGCTCGGGCCGCGTAATCAAGGGTCTGTTTTAATCGCGCGA
>CAMCTH010000469.1 GCA_945877965.1 Planctomicrobium piriforme
AAACGATCAACAACGACGCTAGTCTCGACGTGATGCCGGAAGGCAACATGGTTCAACTCCTCAGTGGGGGGCACGGGCGGACGTTCGCTACGTTCGCTTCCGGCAGTACTATGCGCGGCCTGCGCGACCGCGTCAAACAGCCGTCTGGAATCGTGATTTGACCGGTCGCAGATCGTGACGTAAATCTCCGATGGGCTTCATCGTTCCGGCAATGAACGCCTTCGCACGCTCGCGCCGCACACCTTTGACGCACGCAACCCCGACGGCCCCGAATGAGCAACTACTTGTTGGAAACCTACGGTCTGCAGCTGATCGACGGCGCGGCGCCTATTGACGATCGACTGCGATGGCAAGTGCGGGAGTTGCTGTCCGGACTCTATCCGGCCGGACCGTTCGAGCGACGGAGCGAACAGCGGTTTCCGTTGCCGAAGCTCATTCAATTGCAACCCGTGGGGCCCGACGGTCGGACGCCGCTCGGCACTCTGCTGACCGTCTCCGGCAAACATATTTCGGAGTCGGGGCTAAGCTTTTTTCACCCGCAGCCGCTGCCGTATCGGTTGGTGATTGCGTCGGTGGAAAAGGTTGATCGAGCACGGGCCGAGTTTTTGCTCGACGTCGATTGGTGCCGCTTCACGCAGTTCGGCTGGTACGAGAGCGGCGGGCGTTTTGTGAAGAGCGCCGGTGATGAGTCGACGACGGCGTAAACCTACGCGACTTCTTCGTGCCCCGGCGGTTGCGTGACCGCGTGGAGTTTGCGTTGCAACTCGGTGGCGCGCTGCGGATTCCACCAGCGAAAGAATTCTTGTCGCGATTCGTCCAGGGCGACCGTCTCGACGGCGATTAGTTCTGCGAGCAGCGCCGATTCTTCCGGCTCGGTCCACTCTGCCTGCCACGACTCGTAATTCGCCAGGGCTGACGCATGGTCGTTTACGCTGCCGAGCAAGCCTTGAATCCGTTCGATCTCCGGATAGAGCTCGGTTCGCAATTCCGGGCCGAACGCATCGGCGAAGTATTCGACAGCGTAGCGGAGTTGTTTCCCTTCGATCCGCATCGCGTGCAACGATTCGATGCTGCTCAGATCGGCTGCGGCGGCGGTGAAGAACGCATCGACGCTACGAGAGATGCCGACCCGCGCCCAATCCTGAAACGTCAGATCGCGACGATCCTTGGGGGCGTGGACTTTCTTGACGGCCCGTTTGATGCTCCGGCCGAAGTCGCGCTTTTGCAGCTTTCGCTCGAGTTGCACGATCGGACGTTGGGCCGCGCGGCGGAGTGCCGTCAATCGCTCAACGAGCGGAGCCATTCGTTCGGCATCGTCGCGATCGCCGAGTCGTTGCAGTAGGACGTCATAATCGCGGGCCGTCCCGGCGCATTTGCGAATCTGGTTCAAACGCTTTTCCAGCTTCGCAGCCTTCTTCTTCGGCAGCAACTCAAAGTAGCCGTGCAGGGCCGCGAGGGCGCGCCGCGTCGACACACGGAGTTGATGCACGTACTCGGTCGATTCCTCGGCGCGACGGGCCGCCGCTTGCAGCATCTCCCAAACGTTGCCGAGCCGCCGTCGCAAGGTCTTGCGGGCCGCCGCGGCCGCCGAGCCTGCGGGGCCGATTCCTGCGATCCATTTACTGCCGGAGCGTTTCGTCATGGGTGCGAGTCGTGAAGGTGCGGGATGAATCTTGAGCAAGCGAGTGAATCCCTTCCGCATCCTGCGTCGACGGTCGACGGAAGTCGAACCGCATCCTAATTCTAACGGCCTGCGTTACGGCTGAGGCGGCTTCTTTTCCGCCGGTTTTATTTCAACCGGGGCCGCTTCGCCTTCGTTCAGCTTCGGCTTTTCGATGACCGGCGGGCCGATCTCCTTGGCGAGCAAGTCCCACAGGTCTTCGCCGCGGGCTTGCAGCGACACGACCTTGCCGTTCTTGTCGACCAAGATCGCGCGGGGGATCGCCATGATGCCGTAGTACTGCGCCAGTGGATGATTCCAGCCGTTTGTCGCCGGATCGTCGCTGAACAGCACGGGCCAGGGGAGCGGATCGCGCTTCATGAAGTCGTCGAGCCGTTGCTTGTCGCTGTCGAGGCTGATGCCCACGACCTCGAAACCCCGATCGTGATACTTGGCATAGCAATCTTTGACGGTCGGCAACTCGGCGATGCACGGTCCGCACCAAGTCGCCCAGAAATCGACGAGCACGGTCTTGCCGCGATACGAGCTCCAGTTGAATTCTTTGCCGTCGAGCAGTTTCCCCTTCAACTTCATTTCGCGGCCGGGAAGTGACAGCAGCCGAGCCGAGCCTTCGAGCCTCTGTGCGTTGGCGACGACGCTGGGGTCGGCGCTCTTGGCGAACCACGTGGCGAATTCGTTGTACGTTTCGGCGGCGAGCTTATCCAAGCCCGCTTGCTCGGCGGCGCGAGCAGTTTGAAAGGCAAGGCTCAGATTGCTACCGTCGGGCGCGCCGGTTTTGACGTGAGCGCGAACGTCGGCCACGAACTTCTCGACCTCGACCTGATTGCCCGAGTCGAGATTTTGCAGCCGCGTCGCGAGGATGTAAATTCGCGCCAACGGCGGCAGGTAAGGACGCGGATCCTTTTGAAGTTCTTCGAGATACTTGGCGGCGCGGTCGTTGGCGTCGGGTTCGCCCATGCGGCGCAGCATCATCAGCGCGGCGAGCTTGCCCGAGGCGGCGACGGTGATTTCCGCTTCGGTCGCCGTCGGTGCCGACAAGATCTTTTCCGAGGCCCCGATGACGGCGTTTTGCACCGCTTTCACCCGCGCGATCATCGCCGGATAGTCGGTCCCAGTCGGACGTTCTTTTTGCAACGTCGTAATGAAGGTCATCAACTCGGCCGGCGATCCATTCGGTACGGCGATCGGTTCGACGTTCACCGGCGTCGTCGCGGCGGCTCCGGCGGGGGCGGCGCCCGAGATCGTTTGCGCTTCGCTCGACGTCGCCAGACCGCCGAGCAAGCACAAGCCGGCCAGCGCGCTGCGACACCGCTTCCAGGATCGACGAAGACGCGACGACATATTCTTCCTCAACGACAGGTCCGGGTACGGAGCGAGCGATGCTATGAGCCTATCGACCGCCCGAGGGAGTTTCAAACTCAGAACGCGTTGAATTCGCCTTATTGAGACGAAAACGGCGTTTACTTGACGCTGGCACGGTTCGACGCGAACCGGATTGTTAGCCTCCTCACCATCCCGGACTTCTTGCGACGTGCGGACTTAGGCAATGGTGCGGCCGCCGTCGACCGGCAGGCAGACGCCGGTTATGAACTCATTTTCCACCAAGGCGACGACGGCCTGCGCGACGTTCTCGGGCGATCCTTCGCGACGAACCAATGTGCCGGCGACGGCTTGTTCCCGTTCTGCGACAGAGAGCGACGCCGGCAGCATCACCGGTCCCGGCAGGACGGCGTTCACGCGCACTTTCGGATTGCGTCGCGCCAGTTCGACGGCGAACATCCGCGTCATCGTCGGCACCGCCCCTTTCGACGGGAAGTAAGCGGCGTAATCGACGTAGGGGCGTTCGGTCGCCCAGTCCCCGACGTTCACGATCACGCCCCCTTCTGGTTGTGCGGCCATCGCCAATCCCGTGTGCTTGCAGCACAGGAACGTGCCGAGTGCATTGATCTCGAAATGCTCGCGCACATCGTCGGCCGTCGTCTCTTCCAACGGCTTCGACTTCCAAATGGCGGCGGCGTTTACCAGAACGTCGATCCGCCCGAAGCGGGCGAGAATGTCGCGCACCCAACCGGTGACCGTCGGCTCGTCGCAGACGTCGCCATAGACGACGAGCGTCGGCGTGCCGCGACGTTCGAACTCGGCAGCCGCCGCGACGGCTTCGTCGCGCGAGCGATTCGCATGCAGCACGATCGCATAACCGCGCGAGGCCAAGAGTTCGGCGACGGCGCGACCGACGCGCGGAGCGCCGCTGCCGGTGACGAAGGCGACCCGCTGCACGGACTTCGCCGGAGCGGGTGAAGAAGACGATGACGACGAAGAATCAGCGGGAGGTTTCATCCTCACCATTCTCGCAGAGATCGTCGGGCAAGCAAGTTAGCGACGCAGGCCCATCGCCGTCGATTCGAGTCGCGTCGCCATTTCAGCGAAGCGGACGCCGGCCGATTCGTCGCCCAATTGACGATGCATGACCGACAAGTTCGTGTACGGCACAGCCAGCGCGGCGGTCGGCATCGTGCCGTCGGCGGCGGCCAGTTGCATGTAACGACTGCCGACGTTCGTCAGTTCCAAACCCCGTTCACGCTTGCCGACGGCCCAATACGACACGCCCATGCTGACGAGCGTTTCGCCTTGTCGACCCCGATCGGCCGCGGCTGCCTCGGGCAGCGGACGTTCCAACAACGGCGCGGCCCGCTCGAACCATTCGACCGCCTTCGCGTGATCCGTTCGCTTCACGGCATAGATCGAGCCGATGCGGAAGTAAAGTCGCCCGAACATGTAAGCGTCGGTCGGCAACTCGTCGCGCCCTTCGCGCCCTTGCGCGAGGAGTTCGACCGCCGCCTCGCC
>CAMCTH010000470.1 GCA_945877965.1 Planctomicrobium piriforme
GCACGTCAGTAAGCGGTTTTTCACCGTTCGAACGTTACGGCGACTTCGCGCCGTCTTGCGCCGCTTGCTTCTCGCGCCACCACGTTTTCACCGCGGCGCGGCCTTCCGGCTTCGTGAAGCGATAGCCGGGATTGCCGAGATCAATCAACTCGGGAAACTCGCGCCGCTGCAAGAAGAACTCGCCTGGGTCGCGATCGTTGCGTTGCAGCAGCAGAGCCGCGGCACTGGCACCGACGTCGGCCGCGTCGGGTTCGCGCACATTGATCGCCTCGGTCCGATCGATCTGTGCGGCCAGCCAGGCATCGAGCCCCGGCCACGGCGACGACTTTGAAACATCGAGCAGCGCGACCCACTCGATCCGGTACGGTTTGGCATCGGTCGGCTCCAAGATGCGCCGCTTGTCGATCGCCGCGGCAATCGCTTCGCCCGACTCGGGGACGTCCAGCGTCGACAGGACGAAGCAGAACCAACCGTGCAGACTGCCGTTGCCGAACGACTGCGGCGAGCCGCTGTCGTAACGCTCGTCCGCGACGCTCAGCAGATACTTTTTCGCGAACCGGGCCGTCTCCGTCGGGTCGAGATGCGCGAGCATGTCGGTCTCGCGCTCGTTCAACGGACGCTTGTTCTCCGTCAATCGCGCCAGTGTACGAGCCGAAATCTCGCGGCGGCGGCGAACGTCGATCCGCAACAATTCTTCGGCCGACGTCGTGGCGGCGGGAACTTCGTAGGCGTAGGCCATGCGGCGGCGCGGGGTCGGCAAGTTCACCAAATGAAATTGCGCGTCCCCCTGCATGTCGCTCGGGTGGGGAAAGAAAATCCCGACCGGATGATCGCCCGGCGCAAGCGAGTTGCCGCTCACGCAGTGCGCGACCTTCTCATCGCAATGATCAAACAAACTCGGCCGCGGCGCACCGGCCGGCTGATTCGGCACACCGATCAGCAGATGCTGTACGGAATGATGCCGACCGCTCTGCCAAAACTCCGCCGCCATCGCGGGTCGAGCCTGAATGTAAACTCGCTCCAGCCTGCCGGCCGTCGCGGGCGTCAAGTCCGTAGCCTCGAGGCGTCGCTTTAAGGCGGCCGTCACCCGCGGTGCGACGTCGTCGCAGGTCAGCATCAGCAGCAACTCGCGCTCGGCCAGGGCATACGGCTGCAACCAATCGGGGCGATTCTGATCTTCTTTGGCCGATGTGTAGCGATCGAGCACGGCGTTGATCGTCTCGTCATCGACGGCGGGGGACTTCCATAGCGGCGGGTTCGTCGTCACCCACGTGCGGAGTGCGGTCTCCCAAACCGTTCGGAGTCGCCGGAGCGAATCGACCGAGGCGTTCGCTTCCGTCAGCCGATCTTTGATTTGCCACAACAAGGGTCCCGCGACGGCCGGTTGTTCCGCCAGCGCCGCCAGTTGCGTAACCGCCTGTTCGCGCCGCTCGAACGAATCGGCATCCAGATCGTCCAAACAAGCGGCGACTCGTTTCGTTCGCGCTTCGGTCGTCTCGGCAACTTCGTTGTCTTTGGGCTTGGTCGAAGGTGGAACCAAGGCCTGCAGGATCTCGCGAACTTCGAAGGGGAGTTTCGGATCGACGGCCCGCGGGATGAGCAGGCTGCGAACTTCGGTCTGCGTGCCGGGGGCGGCGGCCAACGCCGTGAGTTCTCGGCGAGCCTCTTCGCGAACGCCGAAGCGATCATCGCTCAATTGCTCGACGAGTGACGCGACACGTTGCCCCAGATCGGCCGGTGGGGCGGCGTAAAGAAGAGAAATCGTCGCGGCGAACAGGCATGCCGCGAGCGGCGCAACGCGAGGCAAGCTCGTCGTCGGTCGTCGCCCGAAATGCAGTCCCAGGGTCATGCATCACCGTCGCAGGATGCGCCGTCTTAGAATGCACTGTCTCAGAGTGCGCCGTCTCAGGATGCGCCGCGGCGGGCGAAACCATGCGTCTCGCCCGCCGCCGTGCGTCAGCTTCGATGATAACCGATCGTCGCCGAGGCGACGACGCGATTCAACGCGGTTACTTCTTCTCGCCCAGCAACTCGCCGACCTTGGCGTCGATCGACGAGGCCCAAATCTCATACCCCTTCGGGCTGAGGTGGAGCAGGTCGGGCATGATCTCCTTGCTCAGCGTGCCGTCGGCGGCCAGGAACTTCGGCCCGAGGTCCATATAGAAGACGTTCTTGTCGTCGGCCAGCTTCGAGAAGATCTCGTTCGCGCCGTAGACCGTCTTGCGACGTGCGTCGTCGTTGTTCGCACCGCGCGGGAAGATGCCGAGCAACAGAATCTTCATCTCGGGCAATTCTTTGCGGAGCTTCGCGACGATCGCCTTCACGCCGTCGGCGATTTCGGCCGAGGTGTTGTTCCCCGAGTTGTTCGTGCCGATCATGATGACGGCGGCCTTCGGGGTGATCCCCTTGATGTTGCCGTTCTCCAAGCGCCACAAAATGTGCTGGGTCCGATCGCCGCCGATGCCGGCGTTCATCGGCTTGCGCGAGCCGAAATACTTGGCCCACGCGTCTTTGCCGGCCCCTTCCCAACCTTGCGTGATCGAGTCGCCGATGAACAGCAAATCGACTTGGCCCGGAATGGCGCGGCTGTTGATGAGTTGATGGCGAGCGCCGTCGCGATTGACCGGTTCGGTCGTCGGGACGGTGATCGGCGGAGCAGCAGGCTTCGCGGCCGGTTTGGCGGCGGGCTTGGCTTCCGGCTTCGCAGGGGCGGCCGTTTGCGCGGCGGCAAAATTCGCAGTCAGACCGACGGCGAGCAGGGCAACGAGGGCGAGGCGATACAGTTTCATAGCGAGTGCGTCTCCGGCGTTACGGGGCGTCAAGGTAGGAATAGGCCGCATAAAGCGACCGGTGGGATGCCGATTAGCATAGCCGCCGTCCGGACGGTTTGCACGTCCCGGGCTTATCGGCGACCTAGAGTTGGGCGGATTTTGCCTCCGGCGAGCTGCGCCTCGCGCCCCACTCCACCTGGAAATAGCGGACGAACGACCCATGACCAAACGCATCGGCATTCTCACCAGCGGCGGCGATTGCCCGGGACTTAACGCGGTGATTCGCGGCGCGGTGAAGAGTTCGCAACAGCTCGGCTACGAGTGCGTCGGCTTCCTCCGCGGGTACGAAGGTCTGGTCGATCCCGTTACTTACAAACTGCTCAACTCCAAAAACACCTCGGGCATATTGAACCAAGGGGGCACGATCCTCGGCTCCACGAACAAGGGCCGCTTCGTCGCGCGTTCGGGAGTCGACAATCGCGAAGAGCTCGATATCGAACTGCTCGCCGGCGTGCAGGCGACCGTCGAGCAACTCAATCTGCAGGGACTCGTCTGCATCGGCGGCGACGGCTCGTTGGCCATCGCGCAGCAGTTTCACGAATTCGGCATCCCGGTCGTCGGCGTGCCGAAGACGATCGATAATGATCTCTCGGCGACGGCCTACACGTTCGGCTTCGATAGCGCCGTCGCTTGTGCGACCGATGCACTCGATCGACTCCACACGACCGCCGCCGCGCACGATCGCGTGATGGTCCTGGAAGTGATGGGACGTCATGCCGGCTGGATCGCGTTGCACTCGGGCATTGCGGGCGGGGCCGACGTGATCTTGCTGCCGGAAATTGCTTGGTCGTTCGACGGCGTTTGCCAGAAAATCATTGAACGCGAACAACAGGGAAAGCACTTCACGCTGGTCGTCGTGGCCGAGGGGGCTCATCTGCCCGACGGTGCGATGGTCACGCGGGAGCGCCGCTCGGAGAATCGCCAAGTCGCACTTGGCGGGATCGGCAACGTCGTGGCTGCCGAAATTCAAACCCGACTCGGCCGCGAAACCCGCTGCGTCGTGCTCGGTCACCTGCAGCGCGGCGGCCCGCCGACGACGTTCGATCGCGTGCTCGCCACGCAGTTCGGCGCGTTCGCCGTCGGCCTGCTGCACCGCCGCGAGTTCGGCCGGATGGTCTGCTTCAACCCGCCGGCGATCGAAAGCGTCTGGATCACCGACGCCGTGAGCAAGCTCCGCACCGTCGAACCGAACAGCTCCGCCGTCCAAGCGGCGCGGGCACTAGGCATCAGCTTCGGCGACGGCCGCTGCTCACGCAGCCCGTTCGAGACGATGACTACTACGGATCATGCGGCGGAAACGAAAAACGAAGAGCCGCTCGCGAATTCGCAAGCGGCTCTCGTTTAATACTTATCGCGGAACGGGCGACTATAGAACCTGCTCGTAGCACGGACGACTCGCGTCGCAGCCGTCGCGGTTGACGAATTGGTCGTCGGGGCCGAGCATGTTTTGCGTTTTGTTGCACCAGCAGTAGCCATCGCCCATCGCGCCGTCGTCGACGCGCGGGTTCATCGTGCCGGTGACGTACATCCCCTTCGAGCGGAGATGACGGCAGGCGACGCCGACGATCGGAAGTTGGTTGTCACTCATCGTTAAAATCCTCCCGTGGGCAGACCGGCGGCGAGCAAGATGGAACGCTGGACGGCGACTTGGGCGAGTTGCACCTTGTAGCCGTTGTCGGACAGAGGAGTGGCCC
>CAMCTH010000471.1 GCA_945877965.1 Planctomicrobium piriforme
TGATGGCGGTGGCGACGTTTTGGGGTTGAAGATTTTGAAACGACGCCAGTTCATGAAGGCGGAACTTGTCGACGGCACGCTGCACGACCAAAGGCGTTTTGATTAGCTGCGCATGAGTCGTCATGCTGTCTTCATACCCCACCTCGGCATTGAGAGGTCGGAGCGGCGAGTTATCATCGGTCTGGCGAATCGTGACGAGCACCTGAGCCGACGTCTCGTAGATTCGAGTCGCTTTCTCGTGATAAAGACCGCCGGCGCCGAGGCCGGCGACGAGCATGAAGATGATCAGCCACTTGCGACGTCGAACCATCGCCCAAATATCAAACGATTGCTTATCGAGATCGACGTATCCGCCCGGCGTCGAATTCCAATCAGGGCCGACAACACTCACGTTCGCGCTCCTCCGGCAATAGATGGCTGCTACTAGTTTCGATCGCAAACTTCCGACGCAACGCGAATCGGCGGAACATGAACTCGGAACCTACGACGAAGATCGGGCGATGCGGCGAACAAAAGGCGGATCCACGAACTATCAATACCCAGTCGCAGCGCCGACACCTAACCCTCAGCTTAGCATCGGATTCAGATGCTCTTGTTTCGTCGTCTCTCCCTATCACGCTTCGGTATTCGGAAGTCGCGTTCTGCGACGACGCCTCTCTCTCTTGCCCCGAGAGGAACACCGTCGTTTTGAATGCCGAGCATGCCTTTAATTCTAGTCCCGTCTCTCGCAGGCAGCTACCGAATTCGCGGTGTTGCGGTAGGAATCTCCTGAAGCAAACAGGACTCTTACATTCAACACAACCGAACTCAGCGGCATAATCGCTCCGTCTGAAGGCAACCCAATAGGACTCGTTCGAAATCACGCTTTCACAATCTTAGATCGATCACCCGTCACGCCCTTCGTGGCGTTGCGAGTATCGACGGTCAACGGAGCATGATGGACGACCGTCGCATAGTCGACCGTCGTATGGTCCGTTGCAATCAGCACTGCATCCTGCGACGACAAGAACGTGGGCGTCAGCGGCACGCTTTCCATCGCCGGGAAGTGATGATGCCGCATCGCCGGTAAAGTCGGCACAAACGGATCGTGATACGTCAACTCGGCTCCGCGTTGCGACAACAATTCCATCAACTCGAACGACGGACTCTCGCGCGGGTCATCGACGTCTTTCTTATAAGCCACGCCGAGCACGCAGATTTTGCTCCCCTTGACCGGCTTGCCGTGGCGGTTGAGCGCCAACGTCAACTGGTCGACGACGTACAACGGCATCTTCGTATTGATTTCGCCGGCGAGCTCAATAAACCGCGTCGACATTCCATACTTCCGCGCCACCCAACTCAGATAGAACGGATCGATCGGAATGCAGTGTCCGCCGAGGCCCGGTCCGGGATAAAACGCTTGGAAGCCGAACGGCTTGGTCTTCGCTGCATCGATTACTTCCCAGACATCCATTCCCATACGCTCGCACAGGATCTTTAGTTCATTCACGAGCGCGATATTGACCGCGCGGTACGTGTTTTCCAGGATCTTGCAGCATTCGGCGACTTCGCACGACGTGACGGGAACGACCTTCACAACGGCGGCCGAGTACAATTGCTCCGCCAGCCGCAGACTGACGGGATCGAGCCCGCCGACGACCTTGGGAATGCGGTTGGCGCTGAAGTCGGGATTACCCGGATCTTCGCGTTCCGGACTGTAAGCCAGAAAAAAGTCCTGCCCGGCCTTGAGACCGGACGATTCCAGAATCGGCAGCACGACGTCGCGCGTCGTGCCGGGGTACGTGGTGCTTTCGAGCACAACGAGTTGATCTCGCCGCAGTCGGGGGGCGATCGATCGCGCCGTCGATTCGACGAACCCAAGATCGGGATCTCGACTTTCCGAAAGGGGCGTCGGCACGCAGATCAGCAGACAATCAGCCTCGCCGAGTCGATTCATGTCGGCCGTCGGTTCAAACGTCTTTTCTCGAATACAGGCGGCGATCCAATCGGAAGGGATGTGACCGATGTAGCTCTCGCCGCGGAGCAGTCGATCGACTTTCGTTTGATCGACGTCGAAGCCCATCGTGCGATAGCCGGCCGCCACAAAGGCGCGAATCAACGGCAGTCCGACGTAGCCGAGCCCGATGACGCCGACGCGAGCAGACTTCTTCGCAATCCGTTCTTCCAACTGTGACATTGCTTATCCTTCATCCGCTAAGAGGTTAGTCGCCAAAACGCCGCGAACCGCCGTGCCCTTGAGGGAGCGCGGTGGTCCGCATGACGATTCCGATTGAATCAGCGTGAGTACCGCAGTCTCCGTTACGGCTTCGGGGCCGTCGGAGTCGGCGACGTCGGAGCCGGGATCGGCGGAACGGGTGCCGGCGCCGGCCCCGGTCCAGGAGCCGGCGGCGTAACACCGGAGTCGTCTCCCGAAAGTCCCTTCATCCACAGTTCGGCTTCGCGACGATGCTTGAACGGCCCCTTGGCGGCGATCGCCGAGTTGAGCAAGTTGAAGACATCGTCCGTGGCGCGACGGTTGATCGCGAACAAAACTTTCGCGAAGTAATAAGCCGTGTCGGGGCTGATCTGAGCCCCTTGCGTAAACACGCCCATCACCTTGAGCGCTTCTTGATAACGACCGACCTTGAAGTAGCACCATCCCAAGGTCGACATCGCTTCGGCCGATTGCGGATAGAGTCGAGCATTCAATTCCGCGAGCTGAACGGCTCGACCCTTCTTCACATCGTCCGACGATTCACACAGGATCAGAGCCAAGTAGTTCGACGCGAAGAAGTCGCCCGGCGAGTTGGCGTGCATCTTGGCGAAGTCGTCTTCCGCCTTCGGGTCGTTCGAGTAGTAGCCGAGCATGGCCGTCAGGGCCTTCAAAGCATCCGACTCCTTGTCGAGTTCGGTCGCCTTCTTGGCGTACTTTTGAGCTTCGTCCGGCTCCCCTTGGCGAAGGAACCAAGTCGAGATCTGTGTAAAAATGCGGCTCGCTTCCTTCGGGTCGGCGTCCTTGATTTGCGACTCTTCGGCTTCAAGCAGCTTGATCTCGTCGCGGGCCAAATTGAGCTTATTGGCCAACGTGTGCAGCTGTAGCAGCATTACTTCCGGACGCTCGATGACCGGATCGTTCTTGTAAACGCCGGCTTTCTTTTGCATGGTGTACGCGTCTTTAAACTCATTCTTCGCATCGTTGTAGAGCGAATTGAAAGTCTTATCGTCGTTCGAAGCGACGCCTTGCAGGTAGAAGACGCGTCCCTTACGCAAGTGAACCAACGGGTCTTCCGTGTTCATGGCCAACCACGGAATCAGTTCCGTTTGGGCGCGATCCCAGTTTTGCAGTTGCTCAAAGACGGCGGCTTTGCCCGAATACACTTCGCGGAGGAAGTCCTCGCGACGTTCCTTGCTCCAATCTTTCACGACGCTCGTGTTACCGCCGTCTTGCGCACCGACTAACACACCGGCTTGTGAGTAATTCAAGAAGGCATCGGTCAAACGGCCTTCGCCCAGGGCAAGATTACCAAGCAACAAGTACACTTCGGGACAATTCGGATCTTTGCTGGCGACTTGATCGAACAACTGTCGGCCCGTTTGAATGTTGTTCACTGCGACCAATAACCGTGCGAGCATCAGTTCGCCCGGCGGCAATGAAGCGTCCGTCTTCTTGGCTTCGTTCAACTTCTCAAGCGCGGCATTGCCGTCGCCCGCTTGAAACTTCTCGATCGCTTCTTTTAGCGCCGTCTTCAGTTTCTCGTTGTCCTTGATCCAGTCTCGCTCGATTCCGAGCGATCGGAGAACGCCATCGTTTAACACCTCGGCGGTGCTCCCTTTCGCCGGAGTCGCGGGCGATTGCGCGAGAGTCGTCGCCGCGGACAGCGAAGCAGACAAGACTCCTGCGAGAAGAAGGAGTTTTGTTGCGAGAGCGGACCAAATCTTCATGTGCATTTACTCCGAATTAGTTGCCGAGAGTGCCGGAACGTCGAACGGGCTCGTCGACGTTAGAAGTGAAAGTCTTTCTGATTACTGAAGCGCGAGCGGCGACACATTGGATCTGAGTTTCGCCGCCTCTTCGTGATGCTTTCGGGCCTGGACCGTTTGCCCAAGTTGTTGAAAGGTAACCGCTAGCATCTCATGCAGTTTAGCGTCTCGCGGACGACGTTCCAGAGCTTTCATGAGATCGTTGAGCGCACTCGAATAATTACGCAGCAACAGGTGCTGTTGCGCACGAACGGCGAGTAATTCCGGATAGTCGGGCCACACCCGCAAACTCGCTTCAAACAGTGTATTTACCGCAGACGGATTAACCGATTTGATCTGACCGTTCAGAACCGCCGTCGCCAAGCCGGCGATGACCTCGGGAGTGCCGTCGGGCTTCTGGCCGCGCAATGTGCGGAAGTAATCCTCGGCTTTGGTAGGCAGCGTCCGACGGAGACTGTCGAAGCCGAGCAAGAAGGCGGCCAATTGTCCCGGCGTCTTGTTGTCGACCAAGCTTTGCAAAGCCGAACGAGCGAACTCCGCTTCTTCCGGCG
>CAMCTH010000472.1 GCA_945877965.1 Planctomicrobium piriforme
AATTACACGCTCGATGCCCGACTGACGGCCGCCGCAACGACGATCGGCGCAAGCTACTCGCGGTACGCCGACGACCTGGCGTTCTCATCGTCCAGTTCCACCGGCGTGACGACGCAAACGAGCATCCCCGGCCTGTTCATCAGCGACGCGAGCCACATTTGCCATGCGTTCGGCTATCGCCTGAACCGTCGCAAGACCCGCGTCATGCGGTCGCACCAACGCCAACAACTGACGGGCTTGGTCGTGAACGAGCGTGTCCGCCTACCGCGCGAAACCCGCCGCCGGCTCCGCGCGATCGAACACCAACGCCGCCGCCGCGGCGAATGCAGCCTGAGCGACGAACAACTTGCGGGCTGGCAGGCGTTCCGCGCGATGGTTGAGAAATAACTTAGCGATCTTGCAGCTTGAAGATATCGACGTCGACGCCCGGCGAGCCGCACACGTGGTCGGGGCGTGATTCATCGATGCCGAAGTCGTGTTCGCTGAGCAGATTCGTCGACCAGGACGAAACGGCGGCGTCGACGAGGCCGTACGGGGGGTGATGCACGGTGCCGGTGAAAAGTTGGTGGCGGCGGTTCGCGGCGAATAGCAAGTACCGCTCGATGAGAAAGAAATCGAGCGTGCCGGGTTCGGCTCGTCGGGTCGCTTTCGGCAGGCGATACGTGGCGTTACAAAACCGCGTCGATTGCTTCACCTGCGAGGAGTAGGCGATTGAATCGTCGTCGCGCGGCCGTTTCGCCTGCATTGCGGCATGGCGATAGTTCAGATGAAAGAACCGACGCGCCATCCAGACGGCCAACGGTTGATCGCAATCAAGGGAATAAAACCAAACGCCCGGCGTGCCGTCGGCATCGTGCACATAGGTGCGAACGTTCAACTCCAAGAAGTTCGAAATCCACGGCACGCTCGGCAGGCCGCGCGGGCGGATGTTCCGCATAAAGAACGGGACGATGCCGACCCACGCCGCGCCGTCGAACGTGTCGACGAACAAGCCCGGCGGCAAGGTGCGCTGAATCCGTTCCGGTTCGACTCGCCAATGGACGAACAGCAGATCGCGCCACGACTGATACATGACGTGACCGGTCGCCGGTCGATCGCGTTGCCGTAGGCGATCCTGCAGCGAGGGAGTCAGGGGACAGGGATCAGGGGACAGGGACATGACGGGAGCCTTCACCAATTCCGAAGCAGAATTCTGACACCTGTCTCCTGCCCCCTGATTCCTCTCCGTACTCACGCATCGCGATGGACCGTGTCGGGCGTGAAGCCGGGGAGGCAAACGGCCACGTACTCAGCACCGTCGGGGCCCGGCGTGCTGTAACAAATCCATTCGCCTGCGCGGGTAATGATCGCCTGGCCGGCGGCGACGTCGAACTCGCCGTCGCGCGTCGTCACTCGCAACATCCCGCGGAGGACGACCGTGTATTCGTCGAACTCCGGCGTTTGCCCCGGCTCGACCCAGCCCGACGGACTTTGCATCCGCGCCACGCTGACGGCCGAGGTCCCCGAGTTGACGAGGCCGACGTACTCTTCGATTCGCTTCGGCAAGTTCCCGGCGGCTTGAATGACGGTCGGTCCGGCGATGAACTGAGGCATGGCAAGCGGCTTTCGGCAACGGGATGACGAGGCGCTGAACGGCGATTACGGCCTATTGTAGCGTCGGCGGCGACTCCCGGCTCGCACCGCCCTGCCCCGCGGTCGGTCCTTGACGATCGCCCCTCGGCTGTCGACAATTCCGAGTCTGCCCCGGTTTGAAATCGTTGCCCGCCGCATCGTCTCGCCCTTCGCTCACGAAAGTACGCCCACGCATGGCTCGTCAACGTATCGGTGTTTGGTTCATTGGCGCCAAGGGTGGCGTCGCGTCGACGGCCACGGTCGGCTTGCTCGCGCTGAAAAAAGGACTGACGCAAACGACGGCCCTCGTCAGCGAACTGCCCGAGTTCCAGAAGCTCGATCTCGTCGATTGGAAAGACATCGTCCTCGGCGGCCACGAGATCCGCGACATCCGCAGCTTCGACGAAGCGATGCGGATGAGCACCGAAAGCCGCGCGATCGACGCCGAGCTGATCAATAAGCTGAAGCCCGAGTTAGACAAGCTCGATCGCGTCATCAAGCCCGGCACCGTCGCCCATAGCGGCGCGACGATCGAAGGCTTCGCGATGCCGGCGGCCCGGAAGTTGGAATCGCCCCGCGAGACGATCGATCGGTTGCAAAACGATCTGAAGAAGTTCGCAAGCGAGAATAAACTGGCGCACGTCGTCGTCGTGAACGTGGCGTCGACCGAGCCGACCATCGATGCCGGGCAGTTTCCGACCAAATGGAGCGAGTTGAGCAAGCTGCTCGACAAGCCGAAGAAGTGCCCGCTGCCGGCGAGTTGCTTGTATGCCATCGCGGCGCTCGACTTGGGCTACTCGCACATCAACTTCACGCCGAGCACCGCCAGTTCGCTGCCGGCGATTGCGGAACTCGCCGTCGAGCGCGGCACGCGCCACATGGGCTACGACGGCAAGACCGGCGAAACGCTGATGAAGAGCGTGCTGGCCCCGATGTTCGCCAAGCGCAATCTGAACGTGATGAGTTGGGTCGGCCACAATATTTTTGGCAACATGGACGGCAAGGTCCTCGACGATCCGATCAATAAGAAGTCGAAAGTCACCAGCAAGGACCGTCTGCTCGGGCAGATTCTCGGCTACCCGCCGCAGACGCTGGTGAGCATCGAGTACATCCAAAGCATGGGCGACTGGAAAACCGCCTGGGACCACATCCATTACAAAGGTTTTCTCGGCACGCCGATGACCTTGCAGTTCATCTGGCAAGGGTGCGACTCGCTGCTAGCCGCCCCGCTCGTGATCGACCTCGTCCGCTTCACCGAGCGTGCGTGGCGCAACGGCGACGTCGGCACGCTCAAGTTCCTGGCCAGCTTCTTCAAGAGCCCGATGGGAACCGACGAACACGACTTCGCACTGCAGTTCCAATGGCTGCAACAATGGGCCGCGAGCGTTAAGAGTTAACTCCTTCGTCTGGGTTGCGTGATTGGCTCCGGGAACGTGGTTTGGCGAAAGCTCACTACGCTGAAGGCGTAGCATCCAACAGCCCAGGGCCGCGGTACTCCGCGCGCCCTGGGTATCGAATTCCCAAACAACTCGTCGACCCTGTAAGGGTCGCATAGGGAATAACACGAATCGATGGAACCCTTACAGGGTTCTCAACGAGAGAGGGATGCCGCTTTCCCGGAGTGCGCGGAATACCGCGACTCCGGGCTTTGAGATAGAACCGCTTTGCGGTTCTTCTCTTGCACTCCGCTACACGCGACATTTGCGGAACTGTTCACGCAAGCGTGACCATTCCATCTACATTAACTTCGCGGCGGCAGCGGCGGTTCCGGGCGCGGGACGTCGGGGAGCGGCGGTGCCGGCGGCGGGATGAAGTCGTTGCCGCAGCGGAATTCGTAAACCGGTGCGTGACTCATCGCCCCGGTCGGCGGCGTTGCGGCAGCTCCGAGCTTCGGCTTCACGATGCCGAACGTCCGCTCGACTCTGAAGCTGACGCCCCACGAACTGTAGGCGTGGCTGGTGATGCCGTGGCGGGTGGAGCTCACATAGTTCGATTGCCCCGGCAGGATCGTCACTTTGACGATCCCGCGCTCGCCGGGGACCAGCACGCCGCTATGGACGGCCGCCATCGCCAACGACGAATCACTGGTGAAGATATCGGTGCCGTAGATGGAGCCCGACGTGTTGCCGACGACTTCAAAGTACCACACCTGGCCGATCTGCGTCGCATCGGCTCGGAGTTGGCCTGGGTCGGGCTTCACGTCGCGAATGACTCCGGTGAGTTGGCGAATCAAGTTCCGCACCGCGACGGACTCGTCGAGCTTCGCGTCGCGGCAGAGTTCCTTGAGCAAGCGCTCGAGCGGTTCCGCTGCTTTGTGCCCGGCGGCCAACAGTCGCTCGGTCGTCTCTCGTTCTAAACGAGTGACGGCCAGTTGATAAGCCCGCGCAACCTCGCCGGCATCGACCGGCAAAGCATCGACCGAGGTCAACGCCCAGGCGTTCGTCGGCTTGCCGCAAATGTGCCGAGCTTGCTCGCGGACGGCCAGCGCCTCGTCGAGCTTCGCATCGCGGCAGAGTCGGTCTTGAATCTCCTGCAACGTCTCAGCCGCTTGCAAGCGAAGCTTGCTGAGTTGCTCGGCCGCATCAAGCTCGATCGAGTCAGCCTCGCGGCGAAACGAATCGACGATCTCCTGCACGGCCGGCGACGGCTCATCGACCGCGTGACTGGCCGACAGACCGACGACCAACAACAACGACGCCAGTAGCGTGCGCAGAAAGTATCTCATGGCGGGAACTCCGCAAGGCAATGGGGTGCGACGTTCCCTTCGACGCGGCCCGGCGGGCGAAAGTTCCCTGAGCAATCGAGGGGACTGACGATCACAAGAGCGGTTCGCCCCGTTTCAGTCGGGAGGGCGAGGCTCCTGCCGAGCCGTCTGTTCTGGTCATAAAG
>CAMCTH010000473.1 GCA_945877965.1 Planctomicrobium piriforme
TGCGCGGTGCCCGTGTTGAAGGCTGAAAAACGAGCGTTTCGGTCTCAAATCCAGTCGTCGAAACGAAGGAATCGGAATCAGGACGGAGAAAACGATGAAAATTCATTCCGCGCTAGACGCGGGGGGGGGGGCGCGTTGTTAGGATGGCGAGCATTCCGAGCTGGGATCGGTTCCAGGCTCAATACATCTGGGGAATCCCGGTTTAAGAACGTCCCTTCACGTTCGGCGACTTGAACCCAAAAGTCCTCGCCCCAGCCTCGTGACGGGACGTTCTGTTCAGGCAACGGCAACAAAGTCGCCGGATGTTCGTGTCGCAGAATCGGCTTGGTGGCTTCGCCATTGCATGACGGGCACACGCATTTCTCGGGAGCGTCCTCATGCACCGAAAAACGGGGCGAGTCGATTCGTAGTTCGACGAAGTGGCCGACGCCGACGTGCTTCTTCAAGACCGGGTGCGGGATCAGGAAGTTGTTTGGATTCTCGGCATTCATGGCGACACCATCGACTAGCTGGTAGTCGTTGGCAAATCGCTGCGTTTCAAGTTGTCGTTGAAAGTCGTTCATTCAAGCTCGTTGGATTGTCTGGTCAATGATTCTAACGCCGCCGCGCCGAGGCAGCCAAATATCAAATCGTTAGTCGCCGCCGCAGCTTGTTCCGCGCACAAAGCGAGCCGATAATCGTCCTGCACCCACTCTCCCTCGCTCCCGTTCTCCCCCTCTGCGTCAGCCACGGACCCAACGATGCCCACCTTGCGATTTCTGTTCGTCGTCCTCGCGCTGACCACGAAGCTCCCCGCCGCCGAGCCGCAGCTCGTTTCCGAAATCGGCAGCGAACGGGCCACGACCGGACCGGGCAACAACATCGTCACGCACGACGGAAAAACGCATATCGTCTGGCAAGACGCCGATCGGCCGGGGAGGGGGGGCTACACCAATCGCATTCGCACGTTCGATCGCGCCACCGGCGAGTGGTCGAAGGCGTACACGCTCGGGCCCGGCATCGACAACCATGCCCGGCCCACGATCGCGATCGACTCCAAGGGTTATCTGCACGTCGTGCTCAGCGGTCACAACTCGATGATGAACTATCGCCGCAGCGTGAACCCGAACGACGCTTCGAAATGGACCAAGTCGGAACCGATCGACTTGGGCACGTACCCGATGCTCGTCTGCGGTCCGAACGACGTGCTCGTTTGCACCTGCCGTCCCAACACGCACAGCGGCGTGAACCTGTACACCAAAACGGGTGACGAGAAGTGGCAGGAGCGGGAATCGATCCTGCACCGCGCCAAGCAGTACAACGGCTACGCGGGCTACAACGTCGCTCTGTTCTGGGGACCGGACGACGTGCTGCACCTGTCGGCCGATGTGTACGAAGGGGTCGGCTACACCGACCATCGCGGCACGCACCAATCGATCGTCTACATGAAGAGCAGCGACCTCGGCAAAACTTGGACGAAGGCTGACGGCACGGCGCTGCCGGAGAAAATCGAGCCGACGCTCCCGGACGTGCTGGTCGAAATCGACGTCGGCCCGAATGGCCCGGCCCAAGAAGCGCGGCTCCGCAACGGCGGCGTCGTGGTCGACTCCAAGAATCGGCCGTACGCCTACTTCACCGAGGCGGAAAAGGGGATCGGTCGACCGCGGTTGATGACGCTCGAACAAGGCAAATGGGTCGACCTGCCGCTGCCCGAGGCCTTCGCCAAGCAGTGGCCGACGGGCAACATTCTCGGCGCGCGAGGCCACCTGACGATCGACGCCGACGACGCGCTGCATGTGCTGGTCGAATACTCCGAGAAGCCGCCGGAAGGAAAAGTGGAAGCACGCTCCTCACGCACGATCGGCGTCGGCCTGCTGACGAGCCGCGACGGCGGCAAGAGTTTCGCGGCCCGCGAACTACTACCGATCGACGAGAAGCGGCACCTCAGCCAAGTCGGCCTCGAACGCCAAACGGGCCACAACGAACTGCCGTCGAATCGCCTACCGAGCCTAATCGTCACCGACGGCGAACAGCGTTACCCCAAAGTCGGCGAAGTGCTGCAAAACAAAGTGTTCTGGTTGCAGCCGTAGCGGGGCTTTCGAGCGGACCGTTTGACGTCCCCGCGCTGCCGTTTCTCTTGGAGTTACTCGACCGAGCGCCGGATACGCTGGCGGGCGAGATCATGGATATGCTGTACGGTTTCGCGGCGAACGCAGGTTGGTATCGCCGAAATCCGCCCTTACCGAAGCACTGACGAAGGCCTATGCAGCGCTGGCTGCCGTCGACGGCACGACCTCTTCGCCTTGCCTCGCGACCTATCTCTTCATGCAACGACCCGATGCGTTCGACACGATCGTCGTCGAACCGCGGGCTTCCGTTCCGCCGTCGAGCACTCCGCCGCCGCAGGCCGCGGTCATCTATCTCCATGGCTTCACCGGCAGTTTCACGGTGCAGGCGTGGCTCGTCGGCCAAGCGGCCCGCGAGTTGAACATGCTGACCGTCGCGCCGGCGACCGGCTTTATCGGCAACTGGTGGACGTCGAACGGCGAAGCGACGATCCGCCGGACGATCACCTATCTCCGCGGGCGCGGCATCCAACGCATCTATCTCGCCGGCCTTTCGAACGGCGCGGTCGGCGTCTGTCGGCTCGCGCCGAAGTTGCAAGCCGACCTCACCGGGATCATTCTCCTCTCCGGGGCCGACGCCTTCGCGCCGCAATCCACGCTGCCGGTCCTCGCCTTGCAAGGGAATCACGACGAGCGAATGCCCGCCGACCTGACGGCCCGCTATGTGAAGCAAGCCGGCGACCGCGGCACCTATCGAGAGTTCGACGGCGACCATTTACTGCTGGCCAAGCATGCGCCGGAAGTGCAGGCCGAGTTGTTGAAATGGCTCCGCGAGCGCGAGGCCCAAGCGAAATAATTGCCCGCGAAAACACGCCGCCCAACTCCACTTTGCTTCGAGTCGGCGGAGCGGCTAAGATGCATCGGTCCGATTCGATGCGACCCGCCTGCCGTTCGACCTGCCCGACTGCCCGCCTCGCCCCACTCCGTTACTTCTCGTCTGCACGGAGCCGTTCCCGATGAATCTTTCCCACGCGATCAAGCGTCGTTCGTTCTTGCAAGCCGGCACGCTCGGCGTCGCCGGGTTGTCGCTTGTCGATTTGTTGCGGGCTGAGTCGGCCGTCGGGATTCGTTCGTCGCAGAAGGCGATCATCAATCTGCATCTCGACGGCGGGCCGCCGCATCAGGATATGATCGACCTCAAGACCGAGGCCCCGGTCGAAATTCGCGGCGAGTTCAAACCGATCGACACTGTGCTCCCCGGTTTGCAAGTTTGCGAACTGCTGCCGCGACTCGCCTCGATCGCCGATCGCTTCGCGTTCATTCGCTCGCTCACCGGCGGCGAAGGTTTGCACGATGCGTTTCAGTGCCAGTCCGGTTTCAGCGCCAAAGACCTCGTCGCCGTCGGCGGTCGGCCCACGCTCGGTTGCGTCGCCACCAAACTGCTCGGCAAGCGGACCGATGCGGCCCCGACGTTCGTCGACGTCATGCAAGGCCGGCCGTATGTGCGCAACAGCGCCCGGCCCGGTTTCTTGGGTCCGTCCTATCAACCGTTTCGGCCCGACATTTCGCAGATGTTCGTCCGCGAACTGCAAGTGAGCATGCAGGACGAACTGGCCCGCAACGGCGGTCGGCAGTCGGCGGAATACAAACTGAACCAAGCCCTGAACGCGGGCCGCATCGACGATCGGATGCAACTGCTGGCCCGACTCGATCGGGTCCGACGCGACCTCGACGCCGGCGGCATGATGGACGCGATGGACGGCTTCTCGCAGCAGGCGGTCAACATTCTCACCTCGGGTCGCTTGGCCGAGGCGCTAGATCTGTCGAACGAAGATTCGACCACGTTGGCGCGGTACACGCTCGAACAGCGGGTCGAGGCCCCGACCGGCGTCGTCGACGGCACGAACACGAACGACGCTTACACGTCGGTCCGCAAGTTTTTGCTAGCCCGCAAGTTGATCGAGGCCGGCGTTCGCTGCGTCAGTCTGTCGATCAGCGATTTCGACACGCATCGCAACAACTTCGATCGCCTCCGCTATCTCCTGCCGATCGTCGACGCCGGCCTGCACGCGCTGACGACCGACTTGGAAGAGCGCGGGATGCTGAACGACGTGACGATCGTCGTCTGGGGCGAATTTGGACGGACGCCGAAGATTAACGTCAGCGGCGGCCGCGACCATTGGCCCGGCGCGGGAATGTGCCTGCTCGGCGGCGGCGGGATGCGCGTCGGCCAGGTGATCGGCAAGACCGATCGTTACGGCGCGAGCGTCGTCGAACGCCCGGTCCGCTACGCCGACGTCTTCGCCACGCTCTACCGCAATCTCGGCATCGACGTCGAACAAACGACGCTCACCGACCCCAGCGGCCGCCCCCAAATGCTGACCGCCGACGGCCGAGCGCTAGCCGAATTGGCGTAGTCGGCTAGAATCGCGACCGAACCTAGATGGGCAATGG
>CAMCTH010000474.1 GCA_945877965.1 Planctomicrobium piriforme
ACTTCGGCGCTCGGGCCGCCATCGAACAAGTGAATGAAGGGGCGATCGGCGACATCGTTTCGATCTACGCTGCGTATAAATCGTCGGGCCGGCCGAAGTGGCCGATGGTCGCTCGCAACGACAAGATGAGCGACATGGAGTACCAACTCCGCAACTGGTACTACTACACCTGGCTCTCGGGCGACAGCATCGTCGAGCAAGCGATTCACAGCATGGACAAAGCGTGCTGGGCCTTGAAGGACGAACCGCCGATCAGCTGCACGGCCCTGGGCGGTCTGCAAGCGCGGCTCGACCCGGAGCGCGGCAGCATCTACGACCACTTCTCGATCGTCTACGACTACGCCGGCGGGGTGAAAACGTTCTTCGATTGCTGCCAGATCCCAGGCGTCGACGCCGACGTCTCGACGACGATCATGGGCACCAAAGCGACGGCGACCGTCGAGCGGCCGAAGGTCGAAGATCGCAAGGGCGAATCGCTCTGGCGTTATCGCGGCGACAAGAACGTGATGCACCAACAAGAGCACGACGACATGTTCGCCGGGCTCCGCTCGGGCAACATCATCAACAACACGGTCTACATGGCTCGCAGCACGATGGTGGCGATCATGGGCCGCATGGCCGCTTACACCGGTAAGCGCATCACCTGGGAACAGGCGATGAACTCGCAAGAGAACCTGAGCCCGACGAAGTACGAATGGGGCGCGCTGGCCGAACCGCCGATCGCGGTGCCGGGCGTGACGCGGTTTGTGTAAGTACTGTTTCGTGCATGACGCGAACTCCCTCTCCCCGCCGGGGAGAGGGCTGGGGTGAGGGGTGAAGCCGGTTTCGTCATCGTGATCCGTTCGCGCCTCGGCCCCTCATCCGTCCGCTGCGCGGACACCTTCTCCCCGGCGGGGAGAAGGTTAACTTAGGATGTGCCCCATGACGCAAAGCACTCGCCGCGATTTTCTTGTTCAGAGTTCTGCGGCTTCGGTAGCCGCGCTCGTTTCGCAATCGTCTTCCGCTTTACTCGCCGCCGACTCACAAAAAATGTCCGGCTACATCGACGCTCACGTTCACGTTTGGACTCCCGACGAGAAGAAGTTCCCGGTCGCCACGGGAATGAACAAAGCGGCGGTGAAGCCTGACTCGTTCACGCCCGAGGAACTGTTCGCGCACTGCAAGCCGTGCGGCGTCGATCGGGTCGTGCTGATCCAGATGAGTTTCTACAAGTACGACAACTCGTACATGCTCGACGCGATGCAGCGCTTTCCCGACGCCTTTCGCGGCGTGGGGATCGTCGATCCGACCGCCGCCGACGTTGCCGCGCAGATGACGTCGTTGGCGAAGCAAGGGGTCCGCGGGTTTCGGCTCGCCGGCTGGAAAGACGACCCGGAAAAGTATTTCGCCCATCCCGGCTTCGCGACGATGTGGCGCGTCGGCGCGGAGCAGAATCTGAACATGGGGCTGCTCATCAACCCCGACGCCTTGCCGACGATCGACCGGATGTGTGAACAGTATCCCGACACGCCGGTCGTGATCGACCACTTCGCGCGCGTCGGCATCACCGGCGAAATCAAAGAAGCGGAGCTGGCGAACCTCTGCCGGCTCGCGCGACATAAAAAGACGCACGTGAAGTCGTCGGCCTTTTACGCGCTCGGCAAGAAGCAGGCTCCGTACACCGATCTGCTGCCGATGATCAAGCGGGTCTACGAAGCGTTCGGCCCCGACCGCCTGATGTGGGCCAGCGACGGCCCGTTCCAAGTCGTACAGGGACACGAGTATCGCCCGTCGGTCGAACTGATCGAGAAGCACGCCGATTTCCTGTCGGCCGACGACCGCCGCAAGATCCTGAGAGACACGGCAGCCCGCGTCTATTTCGGCTAGAACGCCCACGGCGCATCCGTTCTCACCGCGCGATTTCGCCTCATCGGAAAGGTCGCAACCAACAATGTCCGACGTCGTGATTCGTCTCCGTCCGAACGGCCCGCTGGTGATCGACGGCCCGTTCACGTTGATCGACCAAGAGGGAAACCCGTTCACGTTGCCGACCGATAAACCGCTCGTGGCGTTGTGCCGTTGCGGACAATCGGGCCGCCGCCCGTTCTGCGACGGTACGCACAAAACCTGCGGCTTTGAAGCTCCGGAATTGGCCCCGAAGCCGGCGGAATAGCACAAGAGTGGGAGAGGGGGAGATTGGGAGCACGGGAGAAAACCTACTCCCAATCTCCCGTGCTCCCTCTCTCCCACTCTTCTTCCAACGGCTTCAACAACTTATCCCCACGCGGCCGCGGTCATTTTTGGGAATCGCTCGGCGGCAACCTTTCGCCCCGGTTCAACTTGCGCCGCGTGGCAAACTTTGACGTCGCCCCGCCGCATGGTCGCCCTTCCGGCACGGTTCTAGAATCGGCCCTTCGACGCTCGCAGCAGGGTGCTGGAATCGAGCGGCAGGAAGCAGCCATTTTTGGCCAAGTGAGAAGGAACCTCGACGGCATGGATTCGTTCGCAGCAGAGAATTCGGCGGCGCTGGACAACTCCGAGACCCTGTCGACGCAGCTTCGCGAAGCGTCGCAGCCCTTCGTCGGTCGCTGGGACCGACTGGTGAGCCGCACTAACTGGGACAAGGGACGCATCATCCACGAATGGCGCGAGGCGCTCGTCGCCGCGTCGGCCCCGCCCGCGGAGTTCTCGGACGACGCTTGGTCGCAACTCGTCGGCGGCGTCACACCGCAGCACGTCGGCCGCTTGCGTCGGACGTTCCAACGGTTCGGCGATCAAGTCGACGTCTATCCGACGCTCTTCTGGAGCCACTTCCACGCGGCCGTCGATTGGAACGATGCCGAGCTCTGGCTCGAAGGGGCGAAGCTCAACGAGTGGTCCGTCGCGCAGATGCGCCGCGAACGCTGGGAAAAGCTCGGCGGCGTCGGTGCCGCCCCGAAGCCGGAAGAGATCGTCGCCGTTGAAAGCGATGAAGACTTCGACGCTCAGGCAAGCGGCGCGACGACCGAAGTTCGCGATCCCGCTGAGTTCGGCGAAGCGAGCGGCCCGCGACACGAAGGCTCCGACTTCGGCGACGAAGATGGCGCGACGGCCCTCGACGACGGCGATGCGGAAGCGTCGACCGAAGCAGCGCCGTTCGACGACGGCCCGGCCCCGCAACGTCCGTTCGAGAACCTGGCTCCGTTGCCCGCCGATCTGAACGAAGCGGTGGAGTCGTTCAAGCTGGCGATCTTGCATCACAAGCTCAGTGGCTGGACCGAAGTGTCGGCCGCCGACGTCGTCGCCCACCTGCAAGCGTTGGAACTCCTGGCGAACGCCCCGAGCTAATACAGACGAGAGACCGGAGACGCCAGACCGGAGTATTTCGACAACGGAGGGATCAGAGGGACCTGAGGCGGATAATATTTATCTTCCTCTGCTTACTCCGGTCCCTCCGTTGTTGTTCATTGGCTCGCCGACATTCAGAATGGTGGGACTGCGTCCCACCCTACTTGGAAACATTTCCATGCTCGACTTGCCTGCCGAGATTGCCGACGAAGCGGCTCTCGATGAATTGCTCAGCCGACCGACCGACGCCGTCGTCGACGTGCTCAAGAACCTGTCGGGCGACATCATCTTTCTCGGCGTCGGCGGGAAGATGGGGCCGACGCTCGCGCGGATGGCGGTCCGCGGCAGCGAGGCGGCCGGCGTCAAACGGCGCGTCCTCGGCGTCTCACGGTTTAGCAATCCCGAGCAAGAAAAAACGCTGAACGCCTGGGGGATCGAAACGATCCGCTGCGATCTGCTCGACACGGACCAGGTCGAGAAACTGCCCGACGTGCCGAACGTCTGCGCGATGTCGGCCTTGAAGTTCGGCAGCACCGGCAAGAGCGCGCTCACCTGGGGCATGAACACCTATGTGCCGACGGTCGTCTGCCGGCGCTACATGAAGAGCCGGATCGTCGCCTTCTCGACCGGCAACGTCTACGCCCTGAGCGACGTTCGACTCGGCGGCGCACGCGAGACCGACCCGGTCGGACCGATCGGCGAGTATGCGATGAGCTGTCTCGGCCGCGAGCGGATGTACGAATATTTTTCCGACGCGCACGGCATCCCGACCTCGATCGTCCGGCTGAACTATGCCTGCGAACTCCGCTACGGCGTGCTGGCCGACATGGCCCGCCGGGTCTACGCCGGCGAGACGATCGACATCTCGATGGGTTGCGTCAACGCGATCTGGCAAGGGGACGCGAACGCCGCGACGCTGCAATCGTTTGGTGCGGCAGCGAGCCCGGCCTTCACGTTCAATCTGGCCGGGCCGGAGTTGCTGAGCGTGCGACGGATCTGTGAAACGTTCGGCGAACGGTTTGGGAAGAAGCCGAACTTCGTCGGCCAAGAAGCGACCGACGCGCTCATCAGCAACGGCCAACTCTGCCACGAGAAGTTCGGCTATCCGCAAGTGCCAGTCCGCCGCGTGATCGACTGGATCGCCAAATGGACAGAACGCGGCGGCCGCAGCCTCGGCAAACCAA
>CAMCTH010000475.1 GCA_945877965.1 Planctomicrobium piriforme
TGTTTCTATTGGCGGAGTCGCGTCAGTATGAGCACACAGTGGCGAACGACGACTTATCGGATTTCGTCGCGTTGTCCTACGCGCTGACGCCCAAGCTGGCGCCGGCCGTCGATCCGACGCCGGGAGCCGATCAGATCAAGGAACTCTCCGATCTGATGACGATGCTCGACGACGACGAAAAACTGGCGGACATTCGAATTCCGACCCAGTACTATTCGCCCGTCGATGTAGTCTGGAAAAATCCGCCGTCCGAATTTCCGGCACTACCGGCAGACCAGATGCCCGCCGCCCTGGACGACGTAACACTGACGGAGGCTTCTCGGATTCTGGTCGTTGATGATTCCAATCCACGGAAGAACGGTATCTATGCGTTCAAGGACGGAGCGTGGGGGCGCGCTCCGGATGCCGATGAGTTTTCTGAATTCCTCTCTGCGTCGGGCGTCTTCATTCAACGCGGCAAGGAGTTCGGCGGGCGCAGAGCCGTGTATGTCGGTGGTTCCCTCGTCGAAGGCGAACTCGACGTCAAGAATTTGCCGTTTGAATTTGCGACAAACTCTCAATCCTATCGATTCAGAATCGCGGAAACGGTGCAAGGTGCATTTCGAATCGGGGTTCGCGCCGAACAATTGTCGAACGCCGCGGACGAGCCGATTCGCGATTTCGACGGCGTCACTCCCGATGCGAGTGCCGGTCGTATACCGCAAATCAAACTGGAACTTTTCAACTCCGACGGCCGACTGATCTCTTCCCGTGAAACGTTACCGGACCGACGCACGGCGATCATTGATTTGAGCACGACGAATGTGCTCGATTTGGTCGCTCACGCATCGCCGGAGGACGGGGTATTCCTGGACAAAGCGCTGACGGTAGAACTCCGCGTCGATGGATTTCTCTTGGAACTGAAGCTGAAACGCGACACTGTGCTGACGGAAGAGGAACGAAAACAGCGCCGCATGGCCGATTTAGAAGCCGAGATTCAGTCGGCCGTCCAGGAAGCGATCCAAGCGGCTGCAACAAGCGGGCAGCCCTATCTAGGTCCGCCGATCGTGGTGAAAAGCACGAACAATCGCCTAGTCATTTCGGCCGACTTGACCGGCGACAAACATGCCGACGTCATCAGCGTCGCCAACGGCCGAGAACTTGGTTTCATGCAGGTCCGCAACGACGGCTCCGTCGAAACGCCGGAAACCGTTCCGTTCCAGCAAACCGAACGCCGACCGGCGGTTATCGCGGGCACTTATTTGCTCAAAGCAAGTCTCGTCGAGTTGCTCGACCAGAAGTTGCCCGGCCGCCGATTCAAGCCGGAATACGTCGTCCCGGAAGATGGCGTTGCAGGTAAGAACGACAAGCTCTTACCGGAGTATCAAGATTGGCAGCACATTATTTATCCGCAGGACGCCGCAGCGCCTCGGCTACGGCAACTGCGTTACAAACTCATGTCGCTTAGCGCCAACCAGGACCGTTTCGCTTTGGAACTGGTCGGCGGCGCGACGCACAATTTTTCCACGCGCAGTCCACACCGACGACGCGACATCATTCTCGGCGGCACCGGCAATGATCGATTGCTCGGCGGTTCGGCGGAGGATTGGATTTTCGGCGGCAAAGGCAACGACGTTCTTTGCGGCGGACTCGACGGTCAAGCGTCGGATATTCTGTTCGGCGACGAAGGCAACGACCTCTTCCAACTTTTGCCGGACGATCTGCCGCGCAGTAACTACACGGGCATCCCTTTTGATCCGGCGACGGCCGACATGCTGTTCGGCGGCGAAGGTGAAGACCAAGTCTATTTCCGCGGCGGCGATATCGAACGACACGGCGATCCTAACGTCTCACCGGATTTCGTCCGCGACTACGTTTGCCTCGGGTACGATCGTTTCCTGGGTCGACATCGGTTCATGAGCCTGGTCTGGGACACGAACCGCAATCGCTTCATCACGGAGGAGACCGGAGGACGCACGAAACTCGTGCAACGTTTCTCCTTCTTCCAGGTTCGCGAGATGGAGGGAACTTTAGTCGATACCCGCGGCGGCAGCGACGTCGTTCATGCTGATCCGGACTTCGTCAATCCGCATCTCGGCGATCGCACGTGGGGCGTCGCGCGCGGCGACGTCGAATCCGGAGCCTACGCTTATGCCACCCTCGAGATTCGCGGCGGTGCAGGCCAAGACGTCATCTACGGCTCGAGCTACCCGGATTTGATTTACGGCCACGGCGACGGCGACTTTGTGGCCGGGCGCGGCCACAACGATCGGATCTTGGGCGGCACCGACAACGATGTTCTCTATGGCGACGCCTGGCGGGTCGAACCGCTCGGCTTGGCCGCGGTGGTCAGTGGTACGCCGGACGAAGCCGGCTTCGATCCGGAGTATCTACCGGAAAAATTGAACGATGCCGAAGGTAAGCCCAAGCCGATCCCGGCGCCCGTTGCCTACGACTACTCGCAAGACGTCGCATTTCCGTTGGACGCCGAATTGACGCAACGTACCGGCATCCCGCTCGTCTCGGAACAAACCCCGCAGGGACCGAAAGCCATTCCACTCAAAGATTGCTTCGCTCTCGACGGCTCGGTGACCGGGAATAAATTGTCGACCTTGACTCGGATCGGCGATTTCAACGGTGATAAGTACGACGATTTCATCCTGTCCAATGCGAAGGAAGGCGCCTACGTCCTGCTTGGGCCGCTGAATCCCTCAAGCTTTTATCGTGCCGATACGGACGAGAAGATTGATCCGACGACCTCAGCCCGCGACATACGCATACGCGGCGACACGTGGTCGTACGAGATCACGGTCAAGGATGATGCCGATCTGAATCAATTGCGTCGACAGTTCTCCGTCGAGGGTCGTAGCGACATTATCATCTCGCCCAAGCAAGGAATTCCCGCCGCAACTCTCGGCGATATCGTTCACTTGAACGATGACGACACGATCGCCAACAAAGCGGACGGGTTTGCCGACGTCATTTGCGCGCGATACGACTCCATAGCCAATGAATACAAGCTCTTCGTTTTGCCGGGACGTCGTTATTCAAAGAACGAACCTCGTGAACCCCTTGCCGAGTTTCAAGATCTACTTATCAAAATACCCGGCGACTCAACTCGGGTACCGGCCCCACAAAGATCCGGTGCCGACTTATCCGTACACGTCGTCAACTTCTTGGGCCAGATGAACGCAGGCCAAGTCGTACCAGTATCCCCCCAGATTTTCGTCTGTCTTCGCGAACCTTCCAGCACGGCGACTGAGGTGGCAGCCCTGTATTCACCCATGACGCCTACGCCCCTGCTTAAGTTCCTGGAAGATGAGTTGAAGAAAAAAGACAAACGTCGTTCGCCCGCGCCGGCAAAGGGTGATGAGGAGGAAGATCAAGCGAGATCGCTTGCGAAGCTCTTGTTTAACGATGTTTCGACGCAAATAGATGCCGAAAGCCTGTTTACCGCAACGGTCGCCGGCGACGTCGACGGCGATGGGTTGGACGATTTGCTGATCGGCAATAGTCAATTCACGCAGTTCGAAGGAGATCGGCATGACATGATCGGCCGTGTTTATCTTGTCGGCGGACGAGATCCGCCGGCGACGCCGACGCTCGTCCTGGATAAGGCGTCGAAACACTCCGAAAAGAAAGAACTTAAAATCGTCGTTTGGGAAGGACCGGGGTTCGGAAAACTCTTGTCACGGTTCGATGACGTCGACCGCGACGGCCTCGCCGATTTCGGGTTCGCGCGCAATCTGCAAGGTGATCACGAAGAGGAGCAGCACGCCTTGGCCTACCAAGGCGCTTTTTTCGCGCTACGCGGCCACACCAAGTTCTTTGTCGTCAATCAAGAAGGCAATTCCACAAACGACGTCTTATACAAATACTTCGCCTACGACAGCAACCAAGCTGCGGGTAATCCGTGGCCCCTATTGGATCGCTCGGTCAGTTTCATTGTTGCGCAACTCGACTGCCGCGATTCGATTGATGCTCACGTTGCCATTGCGGGCGCCACCGCGGGTGATTTCGACGGCAACGGCCGCACCGATTTGGCGATTGTGACCGACGATGCGAAAGTCTCTCCCGATGAAGTCGACGCAACGCCGGAACGTTTCGCACATAAGGTACTGATCTACTCAGACATCGTGCCCGAACGTGCTGAGGACAAGATTGCGAAGAAGAGTCTGAATGAAGCGAGTAGTATTCTGCAGGCGGAATCGGTGGGTACGGACGCTCACCCCGAGTATCTGAATTGGCAATTTGCCGCGGGTGCTCCCGTCGATCTGAATATGGATGGCGTGCCGGATTTGGTGCTGTCCGTGCCGACCTGGGACAGCGATCTGGCCGCCCCGGACGCCGAGCACAAACAGAACGACGCCGGGCGGATCTACTTGGCCTTCGGCAAGCCGAATCGCGACAATGTCGCGCAACGCGGCGTGGAGTGGCTGACCAACCGGGACGTTCCGGGACTCGGCCTGTTCGTCGTACAACCGCCGACGAATCAGCCCTTTATCCATGA
>CAMCTH010000476.1 GCA_945877965.1 Planctomicrobium piriforme
GTGCTTTATGTATGCGACACCGAGAACCACATGCTCCGCAAAGTCGACCTCAAGTCGAAGAGCGTGAAGACCATTTCGGGCAACGGCGTGCAAGCCAAAAACAGTTGGCCCGGCATGAGCATGCTCGATTTCAAACTCGGCAACGTGCCGAAGCGGTTCGTCGGCAACCCGAAGGCGACGGAGCTCAACAGCCCCTGGGACCTGCTAATTCACGGCAAAGACCTGTACATCGCGATGGCGGGCCCGCACCAGATTTGGAAGATGACGCTCAGCGAAAGCGAGATCGGCCCGTTCGCCGGCAACGGTCGCGAAGACATCGTCGACGGTCCGCATCTGCCTGCCGTTCCCTATGCCGAAGGCTTCTCGTCGTTCGCGCAACCGAGCGGCCTGGCGACCGACGGCACGCGGATCTTTGTCGCCGACAGCGAAGGGGCTTCGATTCGCGCCGTGCCGTTCGACCCGGCCGCACCGGTCGCGACGATCATCGGCACCTCGCACTTGCCGCACAGCCGGCTGTTCGTCTTTGGCGACGTCGACGGCATCGGCGACGACGTCCGACTGCAACATCCTCTCGGCGTCGCCTTCGCCAACGGCGGCTTGTATGTGGCCGACACCTACAACAACAAGATCAAAGTGATCGAGCCGAAGTCGACCGCGACGAGCACGGTCGCCGGCACCAAAGAGCCGGGCTTTGCCGACAGCCCGGCGCAATTCGACGAGCCGACCGGTGTGAGCTACGCCGACGGCAAACTCTATGTGGCCGACACGAACAACCATGCCATCCGCGTGATCGACCTGCGGAACGACAAGCAAGTGACGACGCTGAAGATCGAAGGGCTGCAACCGCCGGCCAAGCCGGTCGCGTCGAACGAACCGTCGACCAAGGGGGCCAAGCAGATCACTTTGCCGTCGCAAGCCTTGAAGGCGATCGACGGCAAGGTCCGCTTCGCCGTGCAGATCAAGCTGCCGGCCGGCTGGAAGATCAACCCGCTCGCGCCGCAGAACTACAAGGTCGAAGCGACTGCCGCGACGCCCGGCCCGGTCGCTCGCGAAGGGCTCGGCAAGGCGGTTCGAGTAGAGAAACCGGCCACGGCGTTCGATATTACCTTGCCGGTTTCGGCCGCCGCCGGAAGCGATCAGGTCCGCATCGCGCTGAACTACTACTACTGCCAAGACGGCAAAGAAGGAGTCTGCAAGATGGGGAGCGTCGTTTGGGACGCTCCGATCACCCTTTCGGGGGAGGGACTCGATGCCGCTCCGCTGGAAATTGCGGTCGAATAACCCACTGCAAGCATTGGCAAGCAGGCGGTCTGCCCGGTAAGATATTCGCTTCCTCCCCATCCGGCGGGAGGAGTTTGTGCCAAAAACACACCCGACGGCGTCGATTCCACCTCACCTTGTAGTGAGAAGTTTCGAGCCGCCGGTTCTTCGTTTTCACCGCTGAATCGTCAACGCAAAAACTTCGCATGTTCGACTCACTGCAAAAGGGACTGGGCGCCGCTTTCAAGACGCTGGCCGGCAAGGCCAAGCTGACCGAAGGCAACATGCGCGACGGCCTCAAGCTCGTCGAACAATCGCTGCTCGAAGCCGACGTCAGCCTGCCGGTCGTCCGTGATTTCATCGAGCGAGTGTCGGCCGATGCCCTGGGCGAAAAAGTCCTCACGGCCCTCGACCCGACGCAGCACCTCGTCGGCATCGTCCACCGCGAGTTGATCGCGCTGATGGGCCCGGTCGATCACTCGCTGCACTTGCGCGGCGACATCACCGTGCTGATGATGTGCGGCTTGCAAGGCTCGGGCAAAACGACGACGTGCGGTAAGCTCGCCAAGCTCATCAAGCAGCGCGGCCGCGTGCCGTTCCTCGTCGCGGCTGATCTTCAACGCCCGGCCGCCATAGAGCAATTAAAAATTCTCGGCGGGCAACTCGGCGTCGGCGTCTATGCCGAACTCGGCCAGCAAGACCCGGTCAAAGTCTGCCAAGACGGCGTCAAAGCGGCTAAAGCGGCCGGCGCGAACGTCGTCATCCTCGACACCGCCGGCCGACTGCACATCGACGATGAGTTGATGGAGCAGTTGAAGCGGATCGACCGCCGCTGCGAACCGGATCAAGTCTACCTGGTCGTCGACGGCATGACCGGCCAAGACGCGGTCAACAGCGCCAAAGCATTCAACGAAGCGCTAGAGCTCGACGGCGTCATCATGACGAAGCTCGACGGCGACGCCCGCGGCGGCGCTGCGATCAGCGTCAAAGCCGTCACCGGCGTGCCGCTCAAGTTCATGGGAACCGGCGAGCATCTCGACGCGCTCGAAGAGTTCCATCCCGAGCGAATGGCCGGCCGCATCCTCGGCATGGGCGACGTCATGACGCTCGTCGAGCAAGCGCATCAAAAAGTCGACCAAGATGAAATGAAGCGGCAGGAGGAACGCCTCCGCCAAGGGAAGTTCACGCTCGACGACTTCCGCCGCATGATGGAACAAACCAAGAAGCTCGGCCCGCTGAGCAAGGTGATGGGGATGATCCCCGGCATGGGAGCCGTCAAAGAAATGATGGGCGACGCCGACGCCGACAAGGACATGCGGCGACTCGGCGGCATCATCGACTCGATGACCCCCGAAGAACGCCGCAACCCGACGCGGACGATCGACCCCAGCCGTCGGCGTCGCATCGCGGCCGGCGCCGGTTGCGATCCGGCCGAGATCAGCCAACTCACCAAGCAGTTCGACGCCATGTCGCAGATGATGACTTCGATGTCGTCGCTCGGACTCCGCGATCGGATGAAGAAGATCCAAGAGCTGCAACAAGGGGGACTGATGAACCCCGGCGCGCAGCTGAACAAGCAGAAGCTCGGCACCGGCAAACGTCTGACGCCGGACGAACGAAAGAAACTGCAGAAGCAGCGCGAGAAAGAACTTCGCAAACGTAAACGCGATCAAAAGGGCGGATAGTACCGCCTTTCCGATATTCGAACGAAACCCCACCGTAAGTTTTGCAAGGAGACGATTTCGTGGCAGTTAGGATTCGCATGAAGTTGATGGGTCGGAAGCATCGTCAATTCTTCCGCATTTGCGCCGTCGACTCGCGCAGCCCGCGCGACGGTCGTGTGATCGAAGAAATCGGCAGCTACGATCCGAAGATTCCGGACATCGACGCTCGCGTCGTGCTGAACCAAGATCGCTTGGCCTACTGGCTCGGCGTCGGGGCGAAGCCGAGCGTTCACGTCGCCACGTTCATCAAAAAGTACGGCCCGACCGGCGAACGCTTGAAGGAACAGACCGAGGCCCGCGATCGTTTGTCGCTGCCGAAGGTCGTGCCGCCGTCGCCCGAAGTGCTGTACGTGCCGACGCCGAAGCCCGATCCGAACGCCGCCCCGCCGGCTCCGGAAGCCGCTGCAACCGAGGCTCCGGCCGCGGAAGCAACGCCGACCGAAGGCGCACCGACGGAAGCGCCGGCCGAAGGGACCGCGGGCTAGTTTGCCGCCGGCGAACCGACCGCAGCGAGGCTTGCCATGCGTTTCGACGTGCTGACTTTGTTTCCCGAGATTTTCTCGGGCTTCGTAAGTCAAAGCTTGTTGAAGCTGGCGATCCAAGGCGGGTTGGTCGACGTCCGGCTGCACAATATCCGCGACTGGGCTGAAGGAAAACATCAACATGTCGACGATCGTCCGTTCGGCGGTGGACCTGGAATGGTCCTCATGCCGAAGCCGGTCGTCGAGTGCGTCGAAGCGGTGCAAGCCGCCGCAGAGACGCCCGGAAGGCTGATCATGCTGACGCCGCAAGGCAAACGCCTGACGCAGCCGAAAGTAGAAGAACTCGCGCAGCAACCGCGACTGCTGTTGCTGTGCGGGCGGTACGAAGGTTTCGACGAACGCATCAAACAGATCCTGCAACCTGAGGAACTTTCGATCGGCGATTACGTGCTCAACGGCGGGGAGACGGCGGCCATGGTCGTCATCGACTCCGTCATCCGGCTCATTCCCGGCGTGTTGGGCGACGAACAAAGCTCGATCGACGATTCGTTCTCGACCGGAAACCGACTGCTGGAGCACGAACAATACACCCGACCTCGTGAGTTTCGCGGCCTGACCGTTCCCGATGTGTTGCTCAGCGGCAATCACAGCGAGATCGCACGCTGGCGAAACGAGCAAAGTCGCAAACGAACCCAACAACGCCGGGCCGACTTGCTGGAGCCTCCGACGACGGAGTAGCGGCACAACCCGACGCAGAATTCAACTTCAAGAAAAGGAAGCAGTACGATGAGTCAGAAAATTCTCGCCCTGGTCGAAAAATCGAGCCTGAAGGCCGAGCCGCCGAAGTTCGCCGTCGGCGACACCGTCGACGTCCACACGAAGATTCTGGAAGGCGAAAAAGAACGCATCCAAATCTTCAGCGGCCTCGTCATCGCCACCGCCGGTTCCGGCACCCGCGCCATGTTCACCGTCCGCCGCATCGTGCAGGGTGAAGGCGTCGAACGGAAGTTTCCGCTGCATT
>CAMCTH010000477.1 GCA_945877965.1 Planctomicrobium piriforme
TCTGACCGCGGGCCAACTCCAACTCCGCTTCTCGCAGCTTCTGAATGACCTGCTCCACAGCTAATCGCTTCTTCGCCATGACCTTCCCTTTCGATATGGGAGGTCAGTCTACGACTGACCTCCGGACTCGTTGAAGGGGGGCAGGTCAGTACGTTGATGACGGGACTGCACACGGGGCACACGGCCGTCCGGAACAACGGATTGGTGCGGCATCTGTATGCGGAGGATGTCACGCTTGCCGAGGTGCTCAAAACGGCCGGCTACGCGACCGGTGGGTTTGGTAAGTGGGGGCTCGGCGAAGAGACGGGCCCCGGCTGCGCGGTCGATCAAGGCTTTGATGAATGGTTCGGGCAATACAACCAAGGGCATGCGCATTTCTATTACCCATACTTTTTGATGAACGGCAAGGAGCGTTATCCGTTGCCTGAGAACGAAGGTCGCCGACAAGTTCGCAACGCACACGATGAAACGCACCGCCGTGCGCTGGATTTCATCCGCCGCCGCAAAGACGGTCCGTTCTTCGCCTACTTGCCGTACATCCTGCCGCACGTTGAATTGACGGTCCCCGCCGATTCACGCCGCGAGTATGAAGACAAGTTTCCCCGCATCAGCCGCGCCGATCCGCGGCCCGGCTATCTCGGCAGCGATCATGCCTATGCCGAGTTTGCAGGAATGGTCACGCGCTTAGATCGGCATGTCGGTGAAGTCACGGCGCTCTTGCAAGAGCTCGGCATCGCGGAGAACACGATCGTGATCTTCACCAGCGACAACGGCCCGCAGCCGGGGGCGTGGAAAGATATCTTTGTTGAGTTCTTTTCGGGGAGCGGTTCCTATCGCGGCGCGAAAGGTGATTTTTACGAAGGGGGAATCCGCGTGCCGCTGATCGTGCGCTGGCCCGGCAATATCGCAGCGGGGACGATGAGCGATCACCCCTGTGTTTTCTATGATTTCTTGCCGACGCTCGCCGAGGTCGCCGGCGCAACGCTGACGACGTCGACGGACGGCATTTCCTTTGTGCCGGTCTTGCTCGGTCGCGAATCACAAGCGAAGCACGAGTTCTTATATTGGGAAGCACCGGCGAGCGCCGAGGCCTACACCCAAGCCGTACAGTACGGGAATTGGAAGCTGCACAAGTTCATTGGCAATAAGCCGGTCGAGTTGTACGACCTCGCGACGGATCCGGCGGAAACGCGCAATGTTGCGACGGAGAATCCCGACGTCGTGGCGAAGATCGAAGCGATCATGTCGCGCGAGCGTACGCCGGAACGAAAGTACTTGCCGGACGAGCGCAAGCTGGGGGCGCACAGCTTCGTCAAATAGTCGTGCCCCGGCGACGAGCGGTTATTTGAACCGCGAGACGGCGTCGTCGAAGCCCTTTTGAAGATCGTCGAGCGCCGCCGACGAGCGGGCTTTGACGTCGGCCCATTTCTCTTTCGTTGCGGCTTGCAGTTCTTTGAACTCGCCGCGCGCCTTTTCGAGATTCGCCTGCTGTTCGACGATTGCCTTGTCGAGGTTCGCTTTGGCGTCGCCGGCGGCAACCTTGGCTTGGGCGTTCAGCACTTGCAGCCGAGCGTCCATCGCCGCTAAACGCAATTCGGCCTCACGTTCATAGGCCTGTTTGTCTCGCTGGAATTGCTCTTCGTTGAACGTTACTGCGACGGTGGACTTGCCGTCGCCCCGCTCGGCCGACGACTCGAACCAGCCACAGCCGCCGAAAGCAGCGACGGCGAACAGGATCGTGAAGTTTCGAAAGTAGCGCATCACAAGCGACTCCGTGTCTAATGAACCGAAACAAATGAAAAGGCGAGAAGGCCGAGGCCGGCGACAATTCGACTTTCGTGCGGAGTCGATTCGTCGTCGCTCAGCCTTCTCGCACGGTCGGCTATCGTCGCCTACTCGTGAGGTTTGTTATAGCCGTAAACTTGGCCCGCCGCGCCGCCCCACAATAAGCGAGACGATAAACAGCGTGAGGAAGACGGCAAACAGCAGCCAAGCCATGTCGGCGGCGATGAACGGTACGCCGAGGGCTCCGAACGCTCCCGCCAATAAGGCGACCATCAAGAACATGAATGCCCAGGTCAACATGGCTCGGCTCCTTTCGGATGATCCCACGTTGCAAACGATTTGGCGACCGTCGCATCGCCGTCTGTATTTTATACCGCGAGCGAAATTTACCCGGATCGACGACGCTGCCCGTACGGCGACGGGGTGACGTAATTGCTGGGGACTCTCGGGAGTTCGCAAAGGACAGCCATGAGGGAAGCCACCGGAAATCGGCGAGCGGATGCCCTAAAAGCATGAGGCTGCTGCAAGTGTCCAGTTCGCGGATCGCCATGCGACAGTTCAGATTAGCGAACTTCTGTGAACTCGCCTTTTAAGGTCTCGGCGATTTTCTTGAGCACGTCGCGGCCGGTGTCGGTGACGTCGAAGCCGATCGTGTTCACGCGGACCTTCGAGTACTTCATCTTCATCAGGAAGTTGAACGTCTCATCGCTGAAGTCGCCGTCGGTCAGAAGATAAATCACGTCGGGCTTCAAGGCATACGCCTTCCGTAGAGCGCTCTCGGCGCGGGTGTCGCCGTAGAGTTCGAGCTTGTTGACCCAGCCGAGCAGCGCTTCCCACATCTTCGTATCGAGCGTGACCATCGTCGTCGGCGACTTTGGCTCGAGCATCGGGTAGTCGCGGTCGCTGAAGAAGTAGACGTAAAATCGTTGCCGCGGCGACAGGTTGGAAACGGCCGTCAGTAGTTCTTCTTTCGCGCGCTCGAAGCGTTGCCCTTGCATGCTTTGCGAGTTGTCGACGACGAAGATCACCCGCTGCGCCATCACCGACGAACCGAAGAACGAGACGGAATCGGCACCGCCCGCACCGCCGGTCTTCGTCGAGTCGCTGAGGATCATGTCATTCAAGCTGAACGTCGTCCGCGGGACGACGGCCATGCCGACGTTCAACGGCGCTTTGACGACCGCCTTCGGCGGTGCGACGGCACGAACCGCCGGACCGACTGCGACCGACGGGGTGGCCATCTCCGGCACCGGCGCAAGATCGGGCTTCACTTTCTCGACGTCGGGCGAAGCGACCAGTATCGGCATCCGATTCTTTTCGGCCCGGATCGTGATCAGCGCCAACACGATGATCACGATCATATGCAAGATCGACGAGATCGTCGTCACGCGCAACTCGCGGCGGCGAAAGAGATCGGCCAGCAGCACGCGCCAACCGATCGGCTGCGCGGGGTCTCCGGCAGGCGCGGCTTGTTTGCGCGTTGGGTCGACGACGGACTTGTCGGCCGGCGGCAGCGGGATCGGCACCGGACGCGGAATGGGAATCGGTTGCGGGATCGGCGGCTTGCGACCGTGCGAGGCCGGCAGCGGCGGCGGTACGGGAGCGCGGTTGGGCGGCGCCGGAAGCGGGCCGAGCGGTAAGCCGGCGGACGAGAATGCTTCAAAGCTGCCGGACGACATACCCATCTCCCAGCAAGAACGCATCGACGGCTGGCAAGAGGCTGGCGAAAGTCGAGAAGTGATCGTAGTCCTAGTTTAGGTCAGACTTTTCGCGATGTCTACGGAAGCCGGCTCCGGAAGTAGGCCTAGGACGGGACGCTAGGCCAGCAGCGGTTGAACGACGTGGCCGTGGACGTCGGTCAGGCGGAAGTAACGCCCCTGGAATTTGTAGGTCAGCCGCGTGTGATCGATCCCCAACAGATGCAGCACCGTCGCCTGGAAATCGTGGACGTGGACCTTGTTTTCTACGGCATTGAAGCCGAAATCATCGGACGCTCCGTAACTGATGCCGGGCTTCACGCCGCCGCCGGCCATCCACAGCGTGAAGGCATAGGGGTGATGATCGCGGCCCCAGGCCTTCGTCTCTTCGATCTTCCCCTGCAAGAACGGCGTCCGCCCAAACTCGCCGCCCCAGATGACGAGCGTGTCGTCGAGCAGGCCGCGCTGTTTGAGGTCGTTGACCAGCGCCGCCGACGGGGCGTCGACGTCGGTGCATTGGGTTTTCAACTGCGTGTTGAGATTCCGGTGCTGGTCCCAACCGGCATGCATCAGTTGAATGAAGCCGACGCCGCGCTCCGCCAACCGCCGCGCCATCAGGCAGTTGTACGCATACGAACCTTGTCGCTGCACGTTGGGGCCGTAGGCGTCGAGCACGTGCTGCGGTTCGTCGGAGAAGTCAGTCAACTCCGGCACGCTCGCTTGCATCCGATACGCCATCTCATACTGCGTCATCCGCGTGGCGATCTCGGGGTCGCCGTACTCATTGAGATTCAGCTGGTTGAGGCGCTCCAGTCCGTCGAGCATCGTGCGGCGGACGTCGCGGCTCATGCCGTCGGGGTTCGACAGATAGAGCACCGGATCGCCGACGCCGCGGAACTTGACCCCTTGATACTTGCCGGGCAGGAATCCGCTTCCCCAGTAGAAGTCGTAAAAAATCTGGCCGCACGAGGCTTCTTTGTCGCGTGAGGTCATCACGACGAAC
>CAMCTH010000478.1 GCA_945877965.1 Planctomicrobium piriforme
CAATTCAGGGAGTTACAAAGAATGGATACGATACTAGGGGTGATTGTTATCATCGGCATCGTCGCGTGGCTGTTTGGCAGCGGCGGCGGCCGAGGCGGCGGTCATCGTCACGGACAGGGGCGCTGTGTTTGCCCTCGTCCGTGCCGTTGTCGCCGATAGAACGAAAATGATTTCCGGTCCTGCCTACCGTTGCCGCGCAAAACGCGGCAGCGGCGGCAGATACCGGATCCGGAGAGCAGCGACTATGAGCGAATCGTCACCAGAAGAATCGAATGGTACTGCCCCGATCAGTCACCTACTTTTTCGACCGATCGAAGTCTTTAATCAACTCCCTGTCGAGTATCGCTGGGAGTTCACGCGGCGACATCCCTACTACCTAGCCTTCTGGAGGCCGGTGCGCGAATCTCGCGAACAGCCGAGCACGGACGCGGTAACGCGTTTTGCACATCAAGCCGCCTCGCTCATTCTGACTGCGATCAATGTCGGGCCGCGCGTGCTGCCGCCTGATCCGCAGGATGAATTCACCACGCTCGGCATGAATACCGTCGGTGGAGGATGGGAAGGCGGGGCCGTATCCGCAACTTGGCGAGCAAGAATTCAAGCGACGCCTCGCCGGCGCGTCGGGGATCTGGCTTCCCGCCTACGATCAGGACCGACTGCCGCAGCTGTTTGCCGACGACGATCCGAATACGTTGAGCGACTTCCAGCGAGAGCTCCGACGGATCGTGGCCGACGGCGGTGCCGTCGGCGCGCTCGGCGGCGGCGCTTCAAGCTTGCCGGAAACCGTCATCGCGGGCGACGCCGACTTCGAACACGGCTGGATTCGAGCTCAACTCCGCTTCGGGCTCGATTTGTTCCACGGCGCCGTCGTCGATCAGAACTTTTCTTCCCGCACCGGGCGACTCGAACGCATGACGGATCTGCTGCGAGTCGGCGTACGACTTAATCGGCTGGACGGTGTTCCCGGCATCGAACGACGGACGATCGGGCTCGGCGTCGATCGGTACACGGCGATGATCCTGGAGCGGAATACGGTTCGCGTCAATGGCGAGGGGAAGGGGCATGTGTTCTTGAAGAGCAGCGGCGACCGCACCGTCACTTGGCGAACGATCGAGGCGGGAATGCCGCCGTTGGTAATCAAAACAGGTCTCGATCCGGCCGACGCCGCGGGGCGAAAACTCTCGCGGGCCGATAATCCTTTCGGTATGCCGGCCCCGGCGGATGGTCGACCTTGGGGGACTGTCGTCCTGCACGGCGGCGGCAGCACCGGCGAGATCATGAACCTCTATCCCAAGCTGGCAGCGGCCCATCCTGATCTGAAGCCGAATGAACTGCCGCGATTCGTGCATTGCCCAGCGGCTATTCGCAGCCGACTGCTCTCGGCGATCGTCGGCGACTATTCCGACGAAGTCCGTCGCCATCGACACCAAGAACGCTTGAACACGATTTTCGCCGATTGGAAAGAAATGGAAACCGACGCCGAGAATCGACGGTTCGCGTCGGTCACGTTAGCGGCGCCGGATGACGACCGCACTCTCGGGCAAGCCGACGATCCGAAGTTCGTCGAGCCGCTGACGACGGCGCACGCCGTCTGGTTCTCAGGGGGCGATCACGCCATTCTCGCCAAACTTTTCGTCAATCAAGCCTCGACCGCCGCGCCGACCAAGTTTCAACAGGCGGTGGTCGACGTCGTTGCTCGCGGCGGCGTGGTCGGCGGGACTTCAGCCGGTTTGGCGATTATGCCGAGCGTCATCATCGCTGATGAAACGCGAGACGGCGGACGGCCTCGCAAGGCCGACCTGCAACTTGGCTTCGACGTGCTCCAGAACGTTTTTGCCGAGCAGCATTTTGACGCCCGCACCGGCCGAATCGAACGATTTACGGAACAGTTGCGATCTCCTGAATGGCCGACCGGTGCCAAACCGGTAGAACGCCCGGAGCGGATGATCGGCATCGCTGTGGAAGAAGACACAGCCTTGCTTCTGCAAGGCGACCGCGTGCGCGTTTCCGGTGCAAAGTCGGCGCATCTGTTTCTACTCGGCAAGGAACGCCGCACTGTGACATGGCACGCCTTGAAATCGGGCGACGCAGCGACGGTTCTGCAAAACGCCACCGGTGAATTCGTGCTGGAACTCGAAGATTGGCGATTCGGCGACTAAGAGCTCATTATCGCCGTCGAAGAAAAGCCCACCGTATTATGCCGGTTGCGAGCGATCGGCGATCAGAGAGTCAAGTTCGGCCTTCAATTTCGGCAGGATCTCGTCGTACTTGTAGGCGCCGAGTTCGACGCTGCGTCGCTTCAGGTTCACATGCGTCGGGCCACACCAGAGGCCCAAATCGGCGTCGTCCGTCTCGCCGGGGCCGTTCACGCGGCAGCCCATCACGGCGATCGTGATCTCGTACGCCTTGGCGTAGGCCGTCATTGCTTTGACGTCCTGCGCCAATTCGATGAACGCCTCGTTCTCGACGCGCGAGCAGCTGGGGCAACTAATGATGTTCAACCCGCCGCCGAAGTCGACGACGCTGCGAACGCGGCCGAGCGCGATGTCGCCGAGAATCTGCTTGCCGGCGACGATCTCTTCGCTTTTCCGCGAGTTCGGCACTGTCAGCGAGACGCGGATCGTGTCGCCGATGCCGCGGCTAATGAGTTGCTCGAACGCAATCCGCGTTTTAATGATGCCGTCGGGCGGCAGGCCTGCTTCGGTGACGCCGAGATGCAGCGGCACGTCGGGGCGCTGCTCGGCGAAGCGGCGATTCACTTCGATCACCTTCGCCGGATCGGAATCTTTCAGCGAGACGACATATCGCGTGAAGCCGAGTTTGTCCAACAGTTCGCAATGTTCCCAGGCGCTCGCCAGCATCGGCGATATCGAATCATGTTCGGGAAACTTGCCGAGTTTGTCGGGATCGACCGATCCGCAATTCACGCCGACGCGCAAGGCACAGTCGTTCGCCGCGGCGGTCTCGTCGATGAATTTGACTTTGTCCTGCCACGGTTTTGTCCGCGAATGGTGATACAAGTGCCCCGGGTTGTAGCGGATCTTGTCGACGCTCGGCGCGACCTGGACGCAGAGGCGATAATTCTCTTGCAGATCGACCGATAGATTGGCCGGCGTTTGTTTGCGAACCTCGGCCAGCGCTTCGGCGTCCTTGGTGCTGTCGACGGCGATGCGGACGACGTCGGCTCCGGCCTGATGGAGATCATTGGCCTGGGCGACAGTCGCGGCGACGTCTTGCGTATGGGTCGCCGTCATGCTCTGGACGGCGACCGGGTTTCCGCCCCCGATCAGGCAGGTACCGACCTTAACGCTACGAGTGGGATTACGCGGCAGTTGCATGCTTCCTCCGTAAATGCCGCGAAACAACGTCGCGGTCCGTTTCCTTTATCTTCTCGGCAACACGACGATTCGACAAGCCCGGCCGCCGACGCCCCCACACCCTACGACTTCGGACCCGAAACCGCTATGATTCAGGCAGTTCGCGGTTTCCGCAGCAAGCCTCGTGCCTCCCGACTCCAGCCTCCGGTCCACTTCATGACAACTGCCGCCAAAACGCTGATCCGCGTCGGACACTCGCCCGACCCCGACGATGCCTTCATGTTCCATGCCCTGGCCCACAACAAGTTCGACACGGGCCGGTTCGAATTCACGCATGAACTCGTCGACATCGAGACCCTCAATCGCCGCGCGCTGCAAGGCGAACTCGAGGTCTCGGCCGTCAGCATTCACGGCTATGCCTATCTGACCGATAAATACGCCCTCTGCTCGTGCGGTGCCAGCATGGGCGATCAATACGGCCCGATGGTCATCGGCTTGAAGAAGTACGCGCTCGACGAACTCAAGAAGCTGACGATCGCCGTCCCCGGCACGCTGACCAGCGCTTATTTGTCGCTGCGACTGTGTCTCGGCAACTTCGCCCACGTCGTCGTGCCGTTCGACAAGATTTTCGAGGCGGTCGAGGCCGGTGAGTGGGAAGGCCAGAAGGTCGATGCAGGCCTGATCATTCATGAAGGCCAACTCACCTACGGCGAGCGGAAGCTCGAACTCTCGGTCGACCTGGGCAAATGGTGGTTCCAAGAAACCGGCCTGCCGCTGCCCCTCGGCGGCAACGTCATCCGCAAGGATCTCGGGGCCGAGGCAATGCACGAAGTCAATCGCTTGCTGCGCGACAGCATCGTCTACGGCTTGCAACACCGCAAAGACGCGCTCGATCATGCCTTGCAGTACGGCCGCGATCTGAATCGAGAACAGGCCGACAAGTTCGTCGGCATGTACGTCAACGACTGGACGGTCGACTGGGGACCGCGCGGCCGCGAAGCGATCAAGCTCCTGCTGCAACGCGGCTTCGAGGCGGGTGTGATCCCACACCGCGTCGAGCCCGAGTTCATCGACTAGGTCCCTTCGTTTTTCTTTCGCTTAGTATCACACGGAAGTATCACGCCCATGGTCCCGGCCGTTCCTCAAGGTTTTAAGCTCGGCGGTCT
>CAMCTH010000479.1 GCA_945877965.1 Planctomicrobium piriforme
CCGGTGCCGACGCTCTGGGGCAAATCGTCGTTCACCGTGGCGGCCGATCAGCGTCCGCTCGCTGCGCGGCGCGACAACTTGGTCTATCAAACCGCGCCGCTCGACGCACCGGTCGAAACGATCGGCTATCCCGAGGTGACGCTCTTCGCGGCTTCCGATCGGCCCGATGCCGATTTCTTTGCGCGGTTGATCGACGTCGCCCCCGACGGCGCGGCGATCGAAGTGACGCACGGCCTGGTGCGGGCTCGGCATCGCGAGTCGTTGGAGAAAGTGACGTTGCTGACGCCGGGCGAAACGGTCGAGTTCAAAATCAAACTCCGCCCGACGGCGCATCGATTTCTACAGGGGCATCGCCTGCGACTCGACGTCACGAGCAGCGACTTCCCGTCGTACGATCGCAACCACGGCACGGCCGCCGATCCGAACGCCGATGCCGAACTCGCGACGGCGACGCAAACCGTCCGCCACGGCGGCAAGTTCGCCAGCCGGCTGACGCTGCCGACGATGGCGATCCAAGACTAACGACGGCACTGCAACCTTCCCAGCCGCTCATTTCCAGGCGTCACTTCCCGGCCGACGCAGCATGCAACCACCTGCCGGGCAGCCACTTAGGACGACGTAAACGCCCGTCCTATCGTCACCCACGACGGGCCTTGCCACGATTCTTTTTTCGCTTCGGTAACAGTTCGTTCCCCGCTGCGCTCAGGCACGGCAGAGGGATCGTCCAACACACTGTTCCAAATCGGAAAGGTAAACAAAATGAGAAGTTCCTGGAAGCGTCTGTGGTCGTGTTTCGCATGCTTCGGCATCACCTGGGGAGCGCTGAACGTCGCGCAAGCCGCCCCGCCGTTCTCGTCGCAAGCCATCAAGCAATCCGGCACGACCGGCGGCAAAAAGTCGCAGCCCGGCATCACGGTCGGCGTACCGCTGCCGCCGACGAACACGAAGCCGCAAATCCAAAAAGTGCGCGAACCGTTCGGCACGTTGAACCCGAATAATCAACCGCCGATGACGAAGTATCCGTCGAAAGACAAAACGCCGACGGTGAAGCAACCTCCGTTCGGAGTTTTGAATCCCAACAATCATCCGACGATCAAACCGCTGCCGCCGACGACGAATCCACCGACCGTCAAGCCGCCGATCAAGAAGCCGCCGTTCGGCGTGCTGAACCCCAACAATCACCCGCCGTTTACGCCGACGAAGCCGCCGAAGATTTCCGATCCGCTCAGCCCGTTCCCGCCGGTGGTCACGAACCCGCCGGTCAAGCCCCCGGTACTGCCGCCGTTCAATCCGCCTCTCGGCCCCATCGGTCCGGTGAAACCGCCGGTTGATCCGATCCAGCCGCCGTTCAACCCGCCCCTCGGCCCCATCGGTCCGGTGAAGCCGCCGGTTGATCCGATTCAGCCTCCGTTCAATCCTCCGCTCGGCCCGATCGGTCCGATCAAGCCCCCGGTTCATCCCCCGATTGATCCCGGCGTTCCGCCCGTCATCGACCCGAATCCCCCGGCCGAACCGCCGGCTCAACCTCCGGCTCCGCCTGCTGATCCCGGCAACAACGATCCGCATTGCCCGCCGCACTGTCCTCCGTTCCCGTGGCCGCCGATTTTTGGCAACTGCATTCCCGGCTGGGGCGGCTATGGCGGCGGCTTCGGCGGACCGATCGTCATCCAACCGTATCCGATCGGCGGCGGCAACGTCGTGACCATCGGCACGACTCCGACCGTCGTGACGGTCCCCGCTCCGGCTGCCGAGGCGGTGGTGCAATCGATCGATCTCGAACTGCTCGACCTGCGATTCGTCGACGACGGACTCGCCGCCGATCAAGGACCCCGCTATCGCGTGACAATTCGCAACCTCGGCCGGACCGACATTGCGAGCCAGATCACCGTCGCCCTGCTCGCCTCGGCCCAAGCGCAACCCAACGCCGACGCTCAGTACGCGACGACGACCTTGGAATCGCTCAAGGCCGGCGCGATGCAGACGGTCGACGTCCGCCTGCCGGTGCAAGTCGCGCAGCAACCGCAAGCGTTCGGGTTTCTCGCCGCCGCCGTCGCGATGACCGACGGTTCGGCCGACGCCAACCCGACGAACAACGGGGCGACGTACGAACGGGCCGCCGTCCGCGACGTCGACTTGCGACTCGACACGGTCCGCGTCGAAGGCAACAAGCTGATCTTGGTCGGCGAAGGTTTCGGCCGCTCGGCCGGCAAGCTGACGCTGCAAATCGGCCAAGCTCAACACGCCGTGACGACCGCTGGCTGGAATGCGACGGAAGTCGGCTTCGCCATGCCGGCCGTCGATGCCCAAAACGCGGATCGCGGCCTGCTGCAAGTCGTCCGCACCGACGGCCGCACCGCCCCGCCGTTGGAACTCACGTTCGCCCGCTAACCGTTCTTCGTGACGGAACGGCGAAGCGAAGTAGCTCGATCCCCTCCTGCACGGCGGCCGGTCGTTCTTCGGAACGGCCGGTCGCTGTGTTATTTGGCAGACAGATTCCTGTAGGGAACGCCCTCCGTGGCGTTCCGTGCGCAGCGAAACACATGGGTAACCCCGACAACTCGTTGTCGGGGTCCGTCGTCAGACGGACAAGAGGCCTTCGTAGCTACCTCTTGTCGCTGACGCGACACCGACAACGAGTTGTCGGTGCTACCCTTTTGTGAGTCATGGCCGGCCAAGAAGTTGCGTTGTGTTGGGAGGGGCGATCGGTAAGGTCGTTGGATGATTGCGTAGGTGCGCAACTTTACGTGGGCCCTGCCGATGATCACGATTCAACCCCTCACCCGTTCGCTGCCGCGACCGGCCTCTCCCCGGCGGGGAGAGGCGGAGCGCGATCGTGCGGACTTACGACGATTCAATTCGCGCACTCTGCGCGGGAATACGGGTTCATTCCGCGCACTACGATGGTTCCCGATAGGGGTGCGCGGCGCGGGGGTACGAAGTCGCGCACGGTTGACGTCGGCGTGCGACGTAAGTGTTCGCGAGTTGTGCGAGCCGCTTAGTTTTTTGAGCGGGCTTGCGGCGTCGGGGGGAACGTGGCGATCTCGACTCCCTCGCGGAGGAGGACGAGGCCGAGCGGGGCGTCGTCGGCCAGGTCGGCGGAGGTTCGCATGAAGCGGCATTCCCACACTTCATCTTCGTCGCCGACCAGATCGACGAACTCTTGCCACGTCGCGTCGAGGTTGTCGTCGGCCAGTAGGTCGTACAGCGGCACACGGCGGATTAGAGAGACGCTCATCGTAAACTTCCTAGTGCGAGAGCTAGTGCCAGAGAGCGCCGATCGCCGCGACGGCGACCATCGCGCAAGCGACGACCATTTTGGCCAGCGCACCCCAGAGCCGACCCCAGAACGCAGCCTTGCCGATTGCGTCGGTCGCCGTCGGGTCGGTCCCTTTCCAGGTTTCGCCGACGACGGCGCCGGCCATCGCCCCGAGGCAGGCCCCCAGCAACGTGCCGACGACCGGGATCGGAATCGCGCCGGTGCCGACTATCGCCCCGATGAACGAGAAGATCACCGACAGGAACGCCCCGCGCCGGCTGCCGCCCAAGCGGCGGACCCCCATAGCACTCGCAGCCCCTTCGATCACTTCGCCGACGACGGCCAACGCCGCCGTGACCCCGACGAGCGGCCAACTCAGGTCCCACCGCGAACCGTCGGGGACGAGCCAGGCATAGCCGGCGGCGGCAGCAACGATCAGCCAGTTGCCCGGCAGGCTGAACAGCGTCAGCAGCCAACCGATGCCGAGCACGAGGACGAACGCGGTGTAGAGGGCGATTTCGGTAAGGGTTTCGGTCATGGTTCCATCGTAACCGGGGAACCGGTTGTTGCGGTGGCCCGGGGTAGGGTCAAACTTGGGTGCTGCCAGCGGCCCCCTCACCCCCGGCCCCTCTCCCCGACTTGCTCCGGGGCGAGGGGGGCCAAACCCATTTCGCGGTTTGCCAAACCTGAGTTTGAGTGGAAACGTGAGAGCGAGCGGCGACCTGATCCACGGAACGCCGCGGAGGGCGTTCCCTACAGCGACCTTTTGGCCCTGGCAGCCGTGCTTGTGGCGGCTGTAAGTCTTTGCTACCATTTTGGTTTCCTATCGACTGAACAGGCCTCGCCGTGGGTGAGCCGGTCGACGGGTTGGGTTGGTGAGGCTCACGCCAAGAGACGACGCTCCAGCGGTTTCGGTTGCCGATGTTCGGCAACGCGCGACGGGGGACGGTCGGGCCGGGCGTTGATCTTCGGAAACAAGTAGAGTTCATGGTCAATCGCACACTCATTCGGGGTCTCGATCTCGCGGAACAAGACTGGGAAAAGGAACTGCAGGAAGCAATCAGCTCCACCGATCCCGGCAACCTAGGTGAGACTTCGAACGGTGGGTCCGACATCGGGCCGAATCAGATCGCTCGCGGTCGTATTCTTCGCGTCGAAGGGGACTTCGTCCTGGTCGACGTCGGTTACAAGAGCGAAGGGCAAATTGCCCGCAGCGAGTGGGGCGAT
>CAMCTH010000480.1 GCA_945877965.1 Planctomicrobium piriforme
TCTACAAATGCACCGCCAACAAGGGCTCGACCGTCCTGCTCAACGGCGTGACGACCGACGGCGGCAAGCCGGTGACGCACCCGGTCGCCTGGACGAGCCAGTACGGCAAGTCGCGCGTGTTCTACGCTTCACTCGGCCATGTCGACGACTTTGCGCAACCGGTGTTCAACCAACTGCTGGTCAACGCCATCTACTGGTCGGCCGATCGCGCGCTGCCGACGGCCGCGTCGGGGGACAAGCAATCGTCGATTCGCGACACGTTCAAGGAAGACCTCGCGGGCAATGCCGACGTCGAGCGGGTCATGAAGTCGTTCGCCGGCAAAGGCGAAATCGGCGACGACACCGAGCCGACGCCGCCGACCGAAGCGCTGAAGAAATTCCAAGTGCAAGAAGGCTTCGAGATGGAACTCGTGGCGAGCGAGCCGGCCGTCGAGCAGCCGTTGTTCATGACGTTCGATCGCCGCGGTCGACTGTGGGTCGTGCAGTATCGGCAGTATCCGTTTCCCGCCGGCCTGAAGGTGGTGAAGTACGACCAGTATCTTCGCGCGGTGTTCGACAAAGTCCCCGCCCCGCCGCCGCACGGAGACAAAGGGGCCGACAAGATTACGGTCTTCGAAGACACCGACGGCGACGGCAAGTACGACAAGCACAAGGACGTCATCACCGGGCTGAACATTGCGACGGCGGTGGCGGTCGGTCGCGGCGGCATTTGGGTTTTGAACCCGCCGTACTTGCTGTTCTATCCCGACAAGGACGGCGACGACGTCCCCGACTCCGATCCCGAGGTGCGACTCCGCGGCTTCGGTCTCGAAGACACGCATAGCACGGCGAACAGTTTGAAATTCGGGCCCGACGGTTGGCTGTACGGTGCGAACGGCAGCACGACGACCGGCGTCGTCGAGAGCGACGTCACGCCGCCGACGCCGTTCCAAGGCCAGATGATCTGGCGCTATCATCCCGACACGAAGGTGTTCGAAATCTTCGCCGAAGGGGGCGGCAACACCTACAGCCTCGAAATCGATTCCAAGGGGCGCGTCTTCTCGGGCACCAACGCCGGCGGCACCCGCGGCATGTATTACCCGCAGGGCTCGTACGGTGAAAAAAACTGGGGCAAACACGGCCCGCTCACCAACCCGTACGCCTTCGGCTACTTTCATCACATGAAGCACGAAGGGGACGCCGTCCGCTTTCCGCAAACGTTTTTGATCTACGAAGGGGGCGCGTTTCCGAAGGGGTTCGACGGCAAGATCATCGCGGGCAATGCACTGCACAATCGCGTTTGGGCCAGCGAGTTGATTCGCGACACGTCGACCTATCGCACCCGCGATCTTCCGCTCATGGCCGTGTCGAGTGATCACTGGTTCCGTCCGGTCGACGTCGAAGTCGGCCCCGACGGCGCGGTGTACGTCGCCGATTGGTACGACAGCCGCCTCACCCACGTCGACCCCCGCGACAACTGGCACAAGAAAAGCGGCCGCATTTATCGGTTAAAAGCGAAAGGGGCGCAGCCGCTGAAGCCGTTCGATTTAGCGAAAAGCACCCACGAAGAATTGCTTCTCCTATTGGGTGACAAGAATAAATGGTTCCGACAACAAGCCGTTGCCGAACTTGCGGATCGCGGCGAAGTCGTGAAAGCCTTAGCCTACAAGTTCATGGTCGTTTGCAAGGATGAGCGGGCCTTAGAAGGGCTCTGGGCTCTATACCGCCTTGGCGAATTTGACGACCAGGTGGTGACTCGCGCACTCCTTGAGCCGAATGAAAATCTTCGTCGTTGGGTGGTCCGGCTGCTCGGCGACGATCGCGAAGCTTCGCCCGCCGTGGCGGCGGAACTTGTCCAGTTGGCGGCAACCGAGCCCGAGGTGCAAGTGCGGGTGCAGCTCGCGGCGTCGGCGAAGCGGTTTCCGGCGGCCGTCGGTTTGCCGATCGTTAAGGCCTTGGCCGCGCGAAGTGAAGACGTCGAAGATCAGCATCAGCCGTTGATGGTCTGGTGGGCGATCGAAGGTCATGCCGCGAGCGATCGCGAGGCCGTTCTCGCGCTCTTTGAAGACAAAGCGTTCTGGTCACTGCCGCTGATCGACAAGGTCGTCGTCGAACGGATCATGCAGCGGTACGCGATGTCGGGCGAGCCGGCCGATCTGCAGGCGTGCGCTCGCCTGCTGGAACTCGCCCCCGACGCGGCGCGCAAAAATCGTCTCGCCTCCGGGTTCCTCGAAGCCTACGCCGGCCGGCGAATCGACGGTCTGCCGCCGACCTTGACCAAAGCACTCGACGACTATCAAGCGAGCTTGGGGAACAGCGATCTCGCGCTCGGCCTGCGGTTGGGGAAGAAAGAGGCCGTCGCTTCGGCGATCAAGTTTGTCGCCGACGAAACCGCCGACAAGCCGACGCGGCTCGCGTACGTCGAGATCCTCGGCCAAACGCGGCGGCCCGAAGCGGTCGCACCGTTGCTAGCGCTCTTGGGCAAAACGTCGTCGCATTCGTTGAAGCGGGCGGCTCTGGAGGCGTTGATGAACTTTGACGACCCACAGATCGGGGCGACGGTGATGCGGCTCTATCACGGGCCGTTGCCGGACGAGCAAGGGGTTCGCACGACCGCGCAGAAACTGCTCGTCTCGCGGCCGGCGTGGGCCTTGCCGCTGCTGCAACAGATCGACGACGGACTGATCGCCAAAAGCTCGCTCGGCGGCGACTTGGTGCAGACCCTCTCGCTGCAGCAGGACCCCGCGGTGCAGAAGCTCGTCGCCAAGCACTGGGGCAAGATTCGCGCCACGCCCGCCGAGAAGCAGGAGCAGATCAAGAAGCTCTTCGCGTCGGTCAAAGCCGGCGGCGGCAACGCGACGGCGGGCCAGGCGATCTTCGTGAAGAAGTGCGGCGTCTGCCACACGCTCTTCGGCGAGGGAGGCAAGACCGGGCCCGACCTGACCGGCTACGAGCGGAGCAACCTCGACTTTCTGACGACGGCGATGGTCGACCCGAGCGCCGCGATCCGCGAGGAGTTCACCAGCTTTGCGGTCGTCACGACCGACGGCCGGACGCTGACCGGGCTGATCGACAAGCAAGATACGCGCACCGTCGTGCTTCGCGGAGCCGACAACCGGACGGTGCTGTTGAATCGGGACGACATCGAGGAACTGCAAGCCCTGCCGATTTCGTTGATGCCCGAAAATCAATTGAACGATCTCCCTGAGCAAGGGGTCCGCGATCTGTTTGCGTACCTAATGAGCCGCGCTCCAGCGAAAACGTTGAATTGAGACGAGAGACTGGGGACTTCAGACAAGAGACTGAAGAGTTCGCTTCTGTTCGTCGTCTGATGTCTCCGGTCTCTAGTCTGTTATATGCATTGCGACTTCCCCGCTGAGTCGTGCTTGCAGCCAGCGGGCCGTCGTTTCGGCCGCCAGCCTTCGCCCTTTTTCGTTCCAGTCGGGCGAGGCGGTTTCGAACAGCACCGCTTCGGAAGCCAGGAACGTCGGCAGCAAATCGAGGGCCGGCAGTTTCAAGTGGTCCGTTAATGCCGTCCATCGGCGTTGCGGCAGTTGGAAGTCGATTTGTTTTTCGTTAAGTCCCGCCCGACGACGCAAGGCCTCGGCGAGTTGCGGACTGAGTTGGAAGTCGCTCGGCGCGAGGACCGCGGCGACCCCGATGTTTCGCTTGCGGCAATCGGCGACGATCCGCGCGAGCGAGGCTTGGGCCACCTTCCATTGTTTCTGCGCCGCCGCATCGGCATCGGTTCGGCAAGCTGCGACGGGCGACGTGCGCCGACGAACGTAGGTTTCATAGTCGAGCGTTTCGGTCAGGCTTTCGAGCGCCGTCTCGGGGCTGAACGTCCTGACGGGTCGCGCGTTCGACAGGCCGGTCAGCTCCAGCAGCCGCATGCTCGACCAAACGGCCGGCGCCTCGGTCGCGGCGACGTCGTCGGCCGGCGACAGGCACACGAGCACGAACTGCGGTTGGAAGCGGAGGACGTCGCGCTGCAGCTGCGCGGCATAGCGATGCGGGTTGCCCGCCGGGATGCCGAAGTGATCGATCTCGACGCCGGGCAGAAGTCGTTCGAGTTGCGCGGCCAAGTTCGTCGCGGCATCGCCGGCCAACGTGGCCCGGCCCCCGAGCAAGGCGACGCGCGTCTTCCCCACCGGCGGCGCAGGATCGAAATCGTCGTCGACGTAGCCGAGCGCGTTAACGGTACGTCCGCCGACCGTCGCCCCCGGCGGCAACGGATGCCGCGCGGTTTGCAGCACGGCCGCGAAGGCTTGGTCGTAATAGACTTCGACGATGCGGAGTCCGCCCTCGCCGAGGATCGCAGAAACGACGACGAGAGCGCCGCCGTAGAGCAGCATCCGTGCCTTGGCACGAATGGCCCGAGAATCGTGTCGCTTTCGCGACGGCTCCCACCGCGAGAACGTAACGCTCGCCATGTCCGCCTCCTCTCGGTAGCCCGTTCGGGCCGATCTCGAATAGATCGGTGCGAC
>CAMCTH010000481.1 GCA_945877965.1 Planctomicrobium piriforme
GAATCCAGCGCATAAAAGCCGTTCCGTCCTGTAAATCAGCCCAATTCGAGTCACTCCGACAGTCTAGCGCCAGGCGCCCAATCCAATAGACAAAACCAGTCATTTTCCTCAGCAATAACGGAAGTCTTCACTATTCCTGACTAACTTGGACTTCTGTCGGTCACGTCACTCTTGGAAAAAATCGCCGACCCGCGTGTGCGTTGCCAGGGCGTTGCGATACGACGGCGCGTAGATGACGCACGTCGCCAGGAGCGCTACGGCCCAGAACGCTTTGCGCTGCCAAGTCCAAGCAACGGTCGAGATCGGGGTGGAGTTCATAGCGAGGAGATTGCGAGTTCGCACCGTTGCGGATCGGGAGGAGGCTGCACGAGCGGAAAGTCGCCGTGCGGCCGGGCTGCGACGGCGCATACCGAGCAAGGATAGGCCACAAAATCGGGTCCCACGGACGCAGCCTTTTGGTGTCGGTCGATTCGCCGCAAGCTGTTCACTGGTTTGACTTTGAAGTCGTTTCGTCAGGCGTGTCTTCGCACGCAGAGAACGGTCAAATACACCCCTCGGCGGGACCGCAACGTCGCCGGTTATGACGTAGGTTTTCGGATATGACCTTCCTCCTCGCCGTCACCGCCGCCGTCGCGTTCAGCGCAGGATTCTGCGCCGCCGCCTTATTCGGTTGCGGTCGTCGCCAAGACGCTCTGCGCGGCGACGGTCTGCTGGCCCAATCGGTCGGCTCCTTCACGAGCCATTACTCCGACCGCAGCGGCGACGTCGGCGGCCAAGTGTCGATCGCCCGCGTGCAACTCGACGAACTCGACGCCGCGCTTAACACGCGCGATGAACTGCTCGTGGGCTGAGTGCCTGCTCTTGTAGGGAACGCCCTCTGTGGCGTTCCGTGCCCGACGTCGACGACGGATCGTACGAACGACCGGGAGGGCGAGGCTCCCGCCGAGCCGTCTGCTTACATAAAGCCGCGACCGGTGGTCGCGGAAGAGTGCGGCTCAGCAGGAGCTTCGCCCTCCCGTCGATAGGTGAATCGACGTGGATATTCGATTCACGAAACGCCACGGAGGGCGTTCCCTACAAATCGTCGTATCATCCTTCGCGCAATAAAAAAGGGAACGGCCGACAAGGCCGTTCCCCGAGAGAGAGTCGCATGAGAGAGATGCGACGCGAACTTATTTCAAACCGGACATTTTTCAAACCGCCCTGCCGCCGGTCGGCTGGCACTAGTCGACCGGCGGCGCGTCACGCATCAACCGTTAGAGAGAGAAGGAGAGAGATTAACGGGTGATACGTAACGTGGGCAGAGCGTCTTGCAACTTCGACAAGCCCTCGTCCGTCACGGCCGTGCCGCGAACGTCGAGCACTTCGAGTTGCTTCATCCCGGCCAGCGCGGCCAGGCCTTTGTCAGTAATCTTCGTGCCGATCAGGTGCAGGAACCGCAGCTTCTTCAGCTCGTTCAGCTGCTTTAGACCGGCGTCGGTCACTTGCGTGCCGATCAGGTGGAGCGACTCAAGCTGGTCCATCTCGGCCACATAACCCAAGCCCTTGTCGGTCACGTTCGAGCCGAGCACGTGCAGGCACTTGGCGGTCGAGAACTTTTCGACGTTCTTCAGTTCGTCGTCGCCGACTTTCGAGAAGCCGAGGTCGATCGTCTCGGCCCCGCCGCGGACGACGCCCGGTTGAGCCGGAGCGTAGTTGTAGCCGTAGTCGTGCCGACCGACGCGGTCTTGCACCACCACGCGATAGTTCGGCGGAGCGGCCCAAGCGCCGGGCCCATGGTTCCAGAAACCTTCCGGCACGTCGTAGCCGTAAGGTCCCGGCTGCCAAGGGTTCACGAAGACGCTGACCGGCATGCCGCCGCAGTATGGAGCGGGGACCAAGCCCGGGGCTCCGACGACCATCGCCGGACCGCAATCGCCGATGACCACACCCTTCGAAGGACCGTAGTGGGGCTGCGTGCCGTCCATGTACTGCGGTCCGAAATGCTGCGGACCGTAATGATGCGGGCCGGCGTGATGCGGGCGGCCGTGATGAACGTGATGCCGTTCTTCGACGCGGACGTCCGTTTGCACTTCGACCTGTTTTGCCGCATCCGGGCCCGGGAGAGAGTGAGAGTCGGGCCGCGGACGCGACGAAACGGGCGGTAGACGATGACGATCGAACGGTTCGCCGGGGCCGAAGACATCGGCGCACACCAGCGGTCGTTGGATATGTTGGCGATGTTCGACGACGGCCGGTACCGGCTGCGGGCCGTCGCAGACGTCGGCCCGATCGAAGAACGCACTTCCCGCGGTCCAGGCACTGTGGCCGGCGACCGGGGCGAACCAGAAGCTTTGATCGATGGAACCGATAGCCTTGGCGACGTCGGTCAGTTCCGAGTTGACGGAATCTCGCAGGGCGGTGTAACCGGCGCCGACGCCGATCACTCCCAACGTTCCGTACATGATGATTTCCGACGACAACACAAAGCCGTCGTCTTCGAGCCACAATCGGGCTAGTGAGCGTTGCATAACGTGTCTCCTTCTCTTAGGCACATTGGCACATTTTCAAGTCCGCGTCGGGCAAGCGGTGAGACGCTCGTTGCTCCCGACGAAGATCACTATCGCAATCGATTCGTGGGCGAACTACCGAAGCCGTGGCGACGATCGGGTGAAGGCGTGGGGCGCGAATTTCACTTCGCCGCAGCTTCACCGAGTCGTCACACCGGCTGCTCGAACTCGCCCGAGGCCGACCATTCCGGCTTCCACACCGTCCAGAAATCGACGGCCAACTTCTCTTCCACATAGCGATACGGGAGCCGACCGTAGCCGGCGTCGCCGAACTGCGCGCCCCACGCGCTGCGCACCAGCAGCGCCCCTTTGGTCGAGCGAATGCGATAGGCGTCGTCGTAGCCGACGACCGTGAACGCCGCGCCGCCGACCGGCGCGTCGAACTTGGTCGGGAACGCCAGATCGCCGCGCTCGTACGGGCCCGGCGGCAACGTCGCGCCGCAGACGCAGGCCCAGCCCGAGGCCAGGAAGCTTTTGATTCGTTTGAGAACGTCGTCGCCGCTCGCGCCGCGCTCGTCGAGTCGCACATACCGCAGCGTCGCCGTCTCGCGGGCAAAACCGAACGCGAGTGCGTCGGGCTCGACGTCGAATTCCGCGTTGTTTTCCGGCCAATATCGCTGCGGCGGGCAGCCGAAGCGGGCCAAGGCTTTGAACGTCGTCCGCAGCCCGACGCCGTTGTCGCCGCCGAGGCCGTCGAGTCGCCGGGCCGTCCGATACAAGAACCGCGCCGAGGCCGAGAGAGCCCGACCCGTCGCCCGACGTTCGCAGTAACCGAGCAGCCCGAGCACGGCATGGGCCGACGAAGATCGCAGCGACCCTTGATCGGTCGGCGGCAGGCAATATTCGCGAAGATCGACGCTCGCAGGCTTCGGCGACCGGGCGGATCGGCGGCGTTTCAAACGCCCGATCTCTTGACGGATTTCGGTCGTCGCCGGCGTGACGTCGCGGACGTCCGGCAGATCGCCGAGCCAACCATGGCCGAATTGCGGCACGTCCATCATGAGCGCAGTCTTTCGAGGGCGAAGTCGTCGTTCGAAGCAACTGTGCCCGGGAGTGCCGCCCAGGTACGCCTTTAATGTGCCGTCTCGGCGTCGTTTCTCCTACCGACGAGCGGGTGGAGGCGAGGTGAAGATCGGGTGAAGCTTCGGCGGTGCCGGCCCCCACGATGGCGTGGTAGAATGGCGACACGCCCCCAACAAAGATTTTTTTCGCCCGAGCTTTTTATGAACAGAACATCTTTTCGACTCACCCTCGCCGTGATCGCCACCCTCTCGCTTGCGGTTTCGCGCGTAAACGCTGAAGAAGGCTTCGTCACACTCTTCAACGGCAAGGACTTCTCCAACTGGAAAGTCCCCGAAGGCGACAACGGGCACTGGAAAATCGTCGACGGCGTGATCGACTACGACGGCGAAAGCGAAGCGAAGGAAGACAAGCACCTTTGGAGCGAAAAGGAATACGGCAACTTCACGCTCCGCTGCGATTGGCGGATCAAAGAGACGCCGTATCTCAACCCGCGCGTGCCGATTATCAAGTTCGACGGCACGCACAAGCTCGATGCCGCCGGCAAGCCGATCACGATCACCGTCCCCGACAGCGACAGTGGCGTGCTCGTCCGCGGCTCGATGAAGTCGCAAGTCAACATCTGGTGCTGGCCCTGCGGCAGCGGCGAGGTGTACGGTTATCGCATGGACCCGAGCATGCCCGCGAGCGTTCGCGCCGGCGTGCTGCCGAAGCTCAACGCCGATCACGACATCGGCCAATGGAACACGTTCGAGATCACCGTCCGCGGCGATCGCCTGACGGTCGTCAACAACGGTCACAAGGTGTTGGATAATGCCGAACTGCCGGGCCTGCCGCCGCGCGGCCCCGTCGGTCTGCAACACCACGGCAGCAAGAAGA
>CAMCTH010000482.1 GCA_945877965.1 Planctomicrobium piriforme
AATCGTCGAGCGTATCGAGCCAGCGGCGCAGATCCATCGCCTCGGTGTGGCAGTCTTTGATCGTCTGGCGGACGAGCGGATGGTCGGGGACGTCGATATCGCCGTGATGATTTTCGAAGCAGCCGGTCTTCGCCGGGAAGACCGACGCGAGCAGATCGTCGGCCTTGAATCGTTGCAGGAACGGCGGCACCTTCTTGCCGCTCTTCATCCGCGCGACGGCCAACGAGCGGGTTGAATTCCAACGCCAGCGGGTCTCGAACATCGGCGCAGCGAGCAGGGCCTGCGTCAGCAGTGGCTCGCCGTTACTGCGGTTGAGCATCTTGAATAGCGCATCGAGCGGGAAGCTGTGCTGCGGACCGACGGCAAGCACGAAACCATCGTCGTCGGCCGAGGCTTGTAACTCGAAATCGAACGAACGACAAAAGCGTTTGCGGATGGCGAGTCCCCACGCCCGTGTGACCCGCGCGCCGAGCGGTGCGTGGATGACGACTTGCATGCCGCCCGACTCGTCGAAGAAGCGTTCGAAGAGAATCTTCCAACGCGTCGGGACGAAGCCGATCGCCGCTTTCTGCGCCGCGACGTAGCGGACCGCTTGCTCTAAGGCCCAGGGCTGCGTGGGAAGCTCCACAGACAACCAATCGAGGGCCGTGTTGTTCTTTAATGGGGAATGGGGAATGGGGAGTGGGGAATGAGCAGACGCATCGCGGGCGCGAACGGCGTAGTCGTCGTCAAACACAGCCGCAGGCGATGGGCATTCCCCATTCCCCATTCCCCATTCCCCATTCGCGACGTCCACGCGATCCGCAATCTCTTCACGCAGTCGCGAAACTTCCGTCGACAGCTCGTCGGTGCGTCCCGGGGCTTCGCCGAGCCAGAAGGGGACCGAGGCCGGGGCTCCCTTAGCGTCGGAGACGACGACTTCGCCGCCGCGGACGTAGCGGATTCGCCACGATTGATTGCCGAGCAGGAAGACATCGCCCGCCAAACTCTCGATCGCGAAGTCTTCGTTGACCGAGCCGACGAACGTGCGGTCCTCTTCGGTGACGACGCGATAGTCGGCCAGTTCGGGGATCGCGCCGCCGTTCATGAGGGCCGCGAGGCGGGCGTGTCGTCGGGCTTTGAGCGTGCCGTTCACTGCGTCACGAAACAGAAACGCCGCCTGGCGTTGTGAGGTCGACATCCCTTCGTGCAGCAGCTTGACGATCTCGTCGAACTCCGAGCGTTCGAGATCGTGATAAGGCCACGCATTCCGGCAGAGCGCAAACAGGGCGTCTTCGTTCCACTCGTCGCACGAGGCGGCGGCGACGATCTGCTGGGCCAGAATGTCGAGCGGCTTCTGCGGGATCTCGATCATGTCGAGCCGACCATGTTTGGCGGCCCGCAAGAGGGCGAGGCACTCGATGAGTTCGTCGCGCGTGAGGGGAAAGAGCCGGCCCTTGGGGATCGAGCCGAGATTGTGGCCCGCTCGACCGATCCGTTGCAGGAACGTCGCAATCGAGCGGGGCGAACCGATCTGGCAGACGAGGTCGATGTAGCCGACGTCGATGCCGAGTTCGAGACTGGCCGTCGCGACGACCGCTTTGAGTTGGCCGTCTTTAAGGCGCTGCTCGGCCGAGTGCCGCAACTGGCGCGAGAGACTGCCATGATGACTGGCGACGGCCTCTTCGCCGAGCAACTCGGCAAGTTTGTGCGTCACACGCTCGGCGAGTCGCCGGGTGTTGACGAAGATGAGCGTGCTGCGATGCGATTGGATGAGCGACACGATCCGCTCGTACACTTCGCCCCATTGCTCGTGCGAGCAGACCGCTTCGAGTTCCGACGGCGGCACTTCGATACCGAGATCGAGTTGCCGCAGGTGGCCGACGTCGACGATCGTGCAGCGCGGCGTGTTATCCGGGTTCACATTGCCGCTGCCGATGAGGAAGCGCGCGATTTCGTCGAGCGGTCGCTGCGTGGCCGACAGGCCGATGCGGGTCGGCGGCGTCGCGCAGAGCGCATCGAGGCGGGCCAGCGAGAGCGTTAAGTGCGAGCCCCGCTTGTCGCGCGCGAGGGCGTGAATTTCGTCGACGATGACGGTGCGGACGTTGCGTAAGATCTCGCGACTCTTCGGCGACGTGAGCAGTAAGTACAGCGACTCGGGAGTCGTGACGAGGATCTGCGGCGGCCGCTTGAGCATGGCCGCTCGTTCCGAAGCCGGCGTGTCGCCCGTACGGACGGCGACGCGGATCGGCGTCGGGTCGTAACCGGCCGCGACGGCCGCTTCGTGTATTTCCATCAGTGGGACAGTTAAGTTCCGCTGCACGTCGTTGCTGAGCGCTTTGAGCGGCGACACATAGAGCATGTCGACCGTATCGGGCAGGGCATGCGTGCTGTCGAACAGAGCACCTTCAGGGCGTTCTTCACCGATCGCGCGACGCAGCAGTCGATCGATGCCGACCAAGAAAGCCGATAGCGTTTTACCCGACCCGGTGGGGGCAGCGATGAGCACATGTCCGCCGGCGGCAATGTGCGGCCAAGATTGAATCTGCGGCTCGGTCGGCCCGCCGGTAAAGCGATCCGTGAACCACTGACGGACGACCGGATGAAAATCGGTAAGCGGCATAGCGACGTCGAATCGAGCGCGAGTTCGATGAAAGCATTCGCGTGCATCTGGTGAACACGCGTACCGATAGTTTCGCCGTATTCTATGCCGGCGACAAGCCGCGCGATTAGGGAGTGCGCCGCGAAGCCGACACGCGGCGACGTCAGCCTGACGACAGCCGGCAAGCGAGGCCCTTGGCTTCGGCGGCAACCGATGAGCGATGAAACCTCGCGATTCGCTGCGGTTAGAAACCTTTCTCGAGCCGAGCGGACTGACCCGGCACGAGGCCTGCAAGAGGAGGAATCATGTGACCGAGCAGCGAGCCGCGGCATCTCAGCCGAGGACCTCTGCCGGCAGTCGAAGTGATGCGACACTTTGACTCAGCTTTGCTGCCGGTTTTGACGATAGTTGGGGCACATCTCAAAAAACCACGGATGGTAAATCAACATGCTTAGCACAATGAGTTCAAGTGGGCACATGAAGACGAGCCAAACCGAAGGCGGCGAGCAAGCGCGCGACGAACGGAAAAACCGTCGCTCGGCCGCGTCGTCGCAGACGCGAATCGACGCCGAAGAAAAGTGCCCGGTGATCCGCGCGAATCAGATTTTCTTCACCGGCGGGTCCGGCGGACGGACGCGCGTCGTGTTCTTTTAAGCCGCAACGAGCACCAACGATAAACGGCAACGCTCGTCGGAATGAAACGAACACGACGTCCGAGTTGAGTTCACCTCCTCGAGTTGTTTCGTCGGTCTCAGGCTTAGCGCAGAGACGAATCGGTCGCTACACACTTGCCGATTCGTAAGTTTTGCGGCTGCGACTTTCCACAGCGCGGCAAAGCTGCAGCGCACGCGGCGTTTGAAGTCCACGTGCTAAAGCGGCTACTGATCGAGCGTGACGCCCCCACATGGCGTGACGTCCTCTCTCTCAATCGGGGGGATGAGGTACTGCACTTAGCAAGCGGGGGGTATTGATGTGCGACTTGCTATGTATAGTTAACGCTTATCGTTTGCTCATCGTAAGAAAACTATGCAGTCATGATTCTGTTGAAAGGTTTTGCAGTGGCCAAGAAAGCTCGCTCGAAAGACGGTCCGAACAAAGCGCAATTAATTCGCGACGCGTTCAAGAAACTCGGCATCGATGCCGCCGCGAAGGACGTGCAATCCTTCGCTGAATCGCAAGGCGCTTCGGTTGCCGCAGCGCAAATTAGCAACCTCCGGACGAAGCTCAAGGGAGCGCCGACGTCGAAGGGTGCGAAGACGAAGAACGGCGCGTTGACGGCAGAAGATTTGGTGCAAGCGCGACACATGGCTGACAAGGTCGGCGGCGTCGCCCGCGCGAAAGAGCTGCTGGATATCTTGGCGAAGCTGCAGTAACTATTCACGGCAATATTTCGCAGGCGATGCAGAATCATCGCAGCGATTTAAATCGGATCATCGGCCCCGGCAGCATCCTTGCGATCTGCCGGGGCCGTTTTGTTGCGCGACGCGGCAGGCGGCGCAGCTTCTCTCGCATGTTGCACGCGCGCCTCGACGCCGTCCCTCTCCTGCTTCGAGACCAATCATAACGATTGTACGGCCGGCAAATTCTGCGACGCTTGGCGATGTCGACGACGTCGCTTGTCACAATCGCTACAGCTCGCAAACTCGCGAGGATTTCCACGGAAATCGTCGTCGCGGCCGGCAAACTTCGTTGTCGACTTGCAGAGCGTAATTACAAGGGAATGAAGTGGCGACAAACGTGTGCCGCGCGGTTCGGTTCACGCCGAAACGCGTTCGTGCGTCGACGCTAAGTTCGTGCCGGGCGGGGCCGCGGAGTTGCCCTTCTCCTTCCGCAGCCCCGCCCTCGCATCGCCGTCTC
>CAMCTH010000483.1 GCA_945877965.1 Planctomicrobium piriforme
ATCTCCTCGGCGCGGAGCAATTCGCCCTGATGAAGCCGACGGCCTACCTCATCAACACGGCCCGCGGCGCGGTGCTCGACGAAGCGGCCCTCGCCGTCGCATTGCAGAAGAACCAACTCGCCGGGGCCGCCCTCGACGTGCAACAAAAAGAGCCGTGCGATCTGACGCAAGCGCCGTTCACCGACCCGCGCGTCATCGTCACGCCGCACGCCGCATTCGTCTCGGAAGAAAGCCTCGCCGACCTCCGCCGCCGCACGGCCCAACAAGTCGTCGACCGCCTGCACGGCAAAGTGCCGCCCGACGTCCGCAACCCGAGCGTGTTGTAACAGCCACCTTCTCCCGGTGGGAGAGGTGAGCGACGATCACCCGCGAACTTCATGCAACAGCGGTTTCCCCGCCAAGCCCGCCAGCAAATTCTCCACCGACAACTCCGCCATCCGGCGGCGCGTTTGCCTCGTCGCGCTCCCGAGGTGCGGCACGATCGTCACGTTGTCGAGCTTCAACAACGGATGTTCGCGCGGCAACGGCTCGGGCTCGGTGACGTCGAGCCCTGCCGCGGCGATCCGCTTCGTCGCCAGCGCTTCGTACAAATCCTGCGTGTCGACCACGCCGCCGCGAGCGATGTTGATCAGCACGGCCGTCGATTTCATCTTCGCCAACGTCGTCCGATTGATCAGGCTGCGCGTGTTGTCCGTCATCGGGCAACAGAGCATCACATAGTCCGACTCGACCAGCAGCGTATCAAGCGCGGCATACTCCGCGCCGAGCTTCGCTTCGATCTCGGGTCGCCGACTTCGGTTGTGATATAAGACGCGCATGTCGAACCCGCGGCCGCGCTGCGCGACCTGGGCTCCGATTCGCCCCATTCCGATGATCCCCAGCGTCGCACCGTGGACTTCCGAGCCGAGCATGTAACCGGGGTCGTACCGCGTGAACTCCGCCGAGCGTGCATGGCGATCTCCCTCGACGACGCGCCGGGCCACGGCCAGCAACAAGGCAAAGCCCATGTCTGCCGTCGCCCCGTCGAGAATGCCCGGCGTGTTGCCGACCGGAACCTTACGCGTCATCGCGGCCGGCACGTCGATATGATCGACGCCGACGCCGTAGTTGCTGACGACTCGGAGTTGCGGGAAGCGATCGAGCAGCGGACCGTCGACCCGCGGATGTCCGTAGGTATAAACGCCGACGACGTCGCGATCGGCCGGCGTCGCCGCGGCGGACCACGGGACCCAATCGACTTGTCCGGCGGTCAACTCCAAAACGATCGGCGCGAGCGGCCCGTCGGCCATCACGCGCGGCAGCGACTGCGCAGTCATGCTTACCTCGGCAAGAAAGTGCGATGCAACTACGGCCGAACTTCAAGCCGCAGCAAGTAGCCGTGCGTCGGCCCGCCCCGGTCGTTGGCGTCGTAGATCGCTAAGTATCGCACGCCGTCGCCCGCCGGCAACTCCCACCGGCAAACCGCCTCGCTGTCGGCGGGACGAGCATCGTCGAAGAAAGCCAACAGTCCCCCGTCGGCGTCGTGCAATGTAGCACAAGCATCGAACAGCGACCGCGACGGCGCGACGCGAATTTCTACGATCGTTCGTCTGCCGGCCTGCAGTTGGATTTGGTAGACGTCGACGTTCTTCGCTTCGTGAATCTCCCCGAGTACGGTCTGACCGAGCTTAAGGAGTTGCGCTTGCTTGAAACCGTCGTTGGGCTCGATCTCGCCGCCGGCCGCCTCTTTGCGGAGCACGGACACGTCCCACGTCGCCGACTTCCCTTGCTTGTCGACGACCGTGAGCGGAAATTGTTGCGGGGCCTCGTCGGTCAGCTTCAGCTCGACTTCGACCCGCGTGTCGCCGGCCCGCTCGACCGAGTACTCCTGCGGCGGCGGGTTCTTCTCCGTCTTGATGATCTTGACGACCTCGACGCCCGGCGTCGTCACTTGCGCCTTGTCGATTTCGTCCAAGCGTGTGCCGCGCAACACGACGCGAGTCGTCGCGCCGCTCAAAATCGCCGGCGGGTGCGACATCAGCACCTTCGGCGGCGGCAGATCCGCCGTCTTGGCCGGTTCGTCGGCGGCGAACAGCGGCGCGGCGAAGAAGGTCGCTCCGTGCAAAGTGAGCGAGAGCGCAAGTATGCGGAGCGAAGTGCGACCGATCATGCGAACAACTCGCGAATCGGTTCCCCTTCATCCAGAATTTCTAAGGGCCGACCGTCGGGCGTGGTCAACGTGCGGTGCGGGTCGATGCCGAGTGCGTCGTAGATCGTGTAGCAGACGTCGGCCGGGCGATAACCGCGGGTCGTCACGTAGGCCCCCTGCTTGTCGGTCGCGCCGATCACCTTGCCTCCCTTTACGCCGGCCCCGGCGAACAGCAGCGACGCCGCGGGGCCCCAGTGATCGCGGCCTTTATCTTTGTTGATGATCGGCGTCCGCCCGAACTCGCCGAAGCAGGCAACGAGCGTGTCGTCGAGCAGTCCGCGCTCGGAGAGATCGTCGAGCAGCGCGGAAAAGCCAGCGTCGAACTGCGGCACCATCTTTTCGAGCCCGTCCCAAATCTTGGCATGATGATCCCAACCGCCGAAGTTGACGGTGACGAAACGGACGCCCGACTCGACGAGCCGCCGAGCCAAGAGACAGCTCTGCCCGAACGTGTGGCGACCGTATCGATCGCGGAGTTTGTCGTTTTCCTTCTCTAACGAAAACGCCTCGCGGCCGGCGGGAGACAAGATCATGTCGGCCGCGCGGCCCCGGAACTCATCGTACGTCGCGAGTTGATCGTTGCCGCGAACGTCGCGGGCCAGTTGATCGACGGCGGCCAGCAGCGACTGGCGGCGTTCGACTCGCTTCGGCGCGGCGGGGCCGGTGACGGCGACGTCGCGGACTTTGAAGTCCGCATCGTTCGGGTCGCCGGTCTTGAACGATTCGTACCGTCCGCCGAGGAACGCGCTCTTCCCCAACTCCCAGGTGAACGACGGGTTGCGCGGCACGGCGACGTACGGCGGCAGAATCCCTTGAAAACCAAGCTCGTGCGCAACGACGGCGCCCATCGCCGGGTAATCGCCGAACGGCGACCCGAAGCGGCCCGACAGGACCCAGTTGGTCGCCGTCTCGTGATGATCGTTGTTGTGCGCGCCGCTGCGAACGAGCGCGGTCTTGTCCATCGTCTTCGCCATCAGCGGCAGAAGTTCGCCGACCCGCGTCCCGGCGACGTTCGAGTCGATCGGCTTATATTTGCCGCGAATCTCCTCGGGAGCGTCGGGCTTCATGTCGAACGTGTCGTGATGCGACAGCCCGCCGCCGAGATAGACGAGGATCACCGACTTCGCGCGGGCCGGCTTCCTGCCGCTCGCCGCGGCGGCCGCTTCGTGTTGCAGCAACTGCGGCAGCGAGAGACCGAGCGTTCCGAGCGCGCCGACGCGGAGAAAGTCGCGCCGACCGACGCCGTCGCAACGGTGACGCATTTTTTGATTCAGGGAAATGTCGAGCATCGTATGTTCTTAATGATTAAAGGCGAATTCTTTCGAGTTCAACAACGCCCAGAGCAAGTCGCGATACACTTCCTCGCGCGGGTCGCCGGATTTTAACTGCGTCGCAATCTGTTCTCGTTCCGTCGCGGTCGGCAAACGGCCGAGCGTCTCCAAAAACAACGTCTCGACGACGCGATGATCGTCGGGCTGACTCTTGAGCAACAGCGGCAAACGCCCTTCGCCCGACTCGAGTTTTTGCAGCACCGTGTCGCCGTTCTGCAGATGCAGCAACTGCGACATCGTCACTTCCCCTTGCCGTTCGCAGGCGCACGCCGTTGTCCGGGCCGAGCGTCCGAAGAGGGTGAGGAAATACGAATCGAGGCCGGGGTCGGGCAACTGCACGGCCCGCATGCCTGCGGGATAGCCGGGAAAACGATCGGCCACGCCCGTGACGTCGCCGATCGCGTCGAGCAGCACTTCGGCCGGCAGTCGGCGAGCGTAGAAGTGCGAATAGTAGCGGGCGTCGGTCTCGTTCTCGTGCAACGTGCGCGACGAGCGTTGATACGTCTCGGAGTTCAGAATCACCCGCATCAGATGCTTGAGATTGAATTTGTTTGCGACGAGTTCATCGCATAGCGCCTTCCACAACTCCGGGTTCGTCGGCGGATTGCCGACGCGTAAGTCGTCGACCGGTTCGACCAGACCGGTGCCGAGGAAATGCTTCCACAAGCGATTGACGATCGCGCCGTTGAAATCGGCGTTGCGACCGTCGGTCATCCAACGGACGAGCGCGGCCCGCGGATCGCCGGCCGACGACTCGTCGACGAGCGGCTTGCGGTCGAGTCCGTGCGGCGTCATCGGCTTGCCGGTCCGAGGTTGGTGGACGCTCACTTCGGCAGTCCGCGCACTTTCCAACTGCTTGGTCGCGTCTTCGATCTGCTTCCGCTGCGACGCGAGTTGCTGCTCGTGC
>CAMCTH010000484.1 GCA_945877965.1 Planctomicrobium piriforme
CTTGGCTCACCGGCTTGCGACCGATCGAGACCAGCACGCGAGCAAACGATTCGGTCCGCTTCGCACCGTCGGCAGCTTCGAACGTCACATCGACGTGCGTCTGCTGATTGACCAGGCCCGCGACCTTCGTGTTCAGATGAATGCCGCCCGTGAAGAGCTTTTCCATCCGCGCGGCCAGCGGCTTCACCAGATCGCGGTCGGCCCCCATCAGCAGGCCCGGCAGGAGTTCGACGACGCTGACTTTCGAACCGAGATGAGCGTAAACCGAGCCCATTTCCAAGCCGATGTAGCCACCGCCGACGACGAGCAACGTCTCGGGGACGTCTTTCAAATCGAGCGCGCCGGTCGAGTCCATCACGCGATCGGTGCCGATGTCGAACGCCGGGATCTTCGCCGGGACGCTGCCCGAGGCGAGAATGCAGTAGTCGAACGTCAGCGTGTTGTCCGACCCGGTGGCGATTTCGCCCCCTTCGAGCCGCAACGTCGTGCTGTTTTCGAAGACGCCTTTGGCGTTGATGACGCGGACCTTGCGCTGCTTGGCCAGTTGCTTGAGCCCGCCGCTCAGGGTGCTGATGACCTTCTCTTTGCGAGCGCGGACGGCATCGACGTTGACCTTAGGCTTGCCGAACTCGACGCCCCAGTCGGTCATCTCGTGCGCTTCTTCGATCACGCGGGCCACATGGAGCAGCGCCTTGCTCGGAATACAACCGCGCAGCAGGCAGGTACCGCCGAGTCGCGGATCGGCTTCGACGAGCGTCGTCTCCATTCCCAAGTCGGCCGCAAGGAACGCGGCTGCGTATCCGCCCGGACCGCCGCCGAGCACGACTACGTGGCTATGCATGAATTACCTAACCGGATGACTCTGCTGTAAATTGACTCGTCTAACATCGACCGACGAGCCCGTCATCTTAATCGCCGTTTGGCCTTATCGAACAGGGGGAAGAAGCGGGTCGCGACAATGAGTCGATCTGCGGCGATCGCAACTATTACGCTGCGTGATGCCCCCGGCAAAAGGCCCCAATACAGCATTAACGAGCGTGATACACACGCGATCCTAACGCTTCCGTCAGGGGATCGACCGGCTCGGCCGAGAAGCCCAAGTGCAGATGGCGACGCCATCCTTCGGCGAATTCAAACTTCCCCCCCGACAAGCGGCCGACGCTTCGCATCAGTTCGTGCATCGTCGTCAGATAGGAATCCATCCCTTGGCTCTGATCAAGCCAGAGCTTTTGCGAGTGATGGGCCGCGAGCATTTCGGTCTTGAGGTCCAACTTCGGACCGACGTCGACGAACAAATTCGGCACGATCGGGCCGTAGAGCGGATCGCAATTGCCGTGCGGCTGCGCGTGATAGACCGTCACGTCGTCGTAGTAGGGAAGCGTCGGCGGATCGCAATGAAAGTTCGGCATGCACCGCGCGAAGGCCGCCGTCGTCGCGAGTCGGCAGGTGTTCGTGTGGTCTTCCATGTAATCGACCGGCGAATGCGTCAGCACAATCGACGGCTTCACCTCGCGGACGATCGCCGACATCTTGAAGAGCGTCGGCCGGTCGTACATCACCTCCATGTCGTTCGCAATGCTCGGGTGAAAGGTGAACCCGGCGATCCGACACGCCTCGCGGGCTTCCTCGCGCCGCATGGCGATCAACTCATTGCGATCATGGACCGTCGACCCGCAACAACCGTTGGCGACGTTCATGTAGTGAACGTCCCAGCCCGCATCCTTCAGATGCGCGAGCGTCCCCGCCATGACGATTTCAATGTCATCCGGATGCGCGGCGATGGCGAAGACGGTAGGCATAAAAGAGAGTGGTTGGTTGCTAGTGGCTAGTGGTTAGTAAATGCATCAGAGAGGTATCAATCGAATCGCTAGCCACTGAACACTAGCCACTACCTTTAGAATCCGCCCTTCAATAAAAACTCAACCATCCGCGGTTCTTGGAAAAACTCCGGCACGACGGTGTGCCCGATGCCCGGCACGGTGATGATCTCCATCGTGCCGCCCAAAGCGCGATACCGCTTTTGCAACTCGCCGCTGTTGGCGTCGAGCGGCACGAGTTTGTCGGAATCGCCGTGAATATGCAGAATCGGCACGCCCGCTTTCGCCAGCGGCTCCACGCGGTCGACGGGATTATGTTCCTTCAACGTCGCTTCCATTTGCTCGACGGTCATGCCGTAGGCCTTGGCCGCGTTGGCGATGCGCGGATAGCTCCGCAGATCGCACGCCGGATAGATGCCCGCAATGCATTGAACCTTCTCGGGATTTTCGACGGCCCAGTTGTAGAGCATTAGCCCGCCGCGACTCTGCGCAAGCAGTCGGGCCTTCGGCTCCAACTTAAACTCAGGCACGATCTTTTTGTAGAAGTCCGAGTAACCTCGACGTCCCGCAGGATTTCCCTGCGATTCGCCGACGTTCACGCCGACGACGTAATATCCCTTCTCGAAGAGTTGCCGCAGCATCCATTCCGTTTGCTTGCCCGGATTGTTGCCGAGCACCGGCGCGTACCAAATCCACGGGCGCTTCCCTTCGGGCCCCGGCGTCGGCGGTGCTAAGACAAATCCCCGGATGTCGCCGAGATCGACCTCGTAGCGAATCCCGCCGTAGACGTCGGCAGCGTGCGACACATTGCAGGTCGCCAAACTTGCGGCGACGGCGGTCACCGTTGCGATCCAACTTTGCATACGAATAGAAGAGCGCATCGACGGCCTCGCTGATCTTGAGGTGCTAGTTTTAAAGTGAACGGTCGGAGTTCTTAATGCATCTCCGCATCGCAAGAGCCGATGCCTTCGCGGAAGAAGTTGAACTGCACGTTCGGGTGATCGGCCAGCAGCGACATCGGCACGGCCGAGTCGGGCAGCTTCTTCGAGATCATCAGCGTCGTCAGGCGGAGTCCGAACGGATTGTCGTGGCAGCCATAGTGCCAGATCGAAACCTTTTCGCTCTTCCACGTCTCGACCGGTCCGACCGACAGCGCCTGCGACGGGACGTTCGACACCACGCCGCCGCCCGAAGTGCGCGCGTTCTGAATGATCGTCATCGGGTGCAAGTCGACGATCCGCGTGCCGAGCTTGCGATACTCGCTCGGCGGCGGCGGTTCGTCTTTCCACTTCCCGTCACGCTTCGGCGGATCGTTGAAGGCCCAATGCTTCACTTCCCCTTGGCCTCCTTGCATGACGAGGCACTTAGCCTTGTCGTACGACGCCGAGTACTCGCGGGCATCGACTTTCGGAAAGTGAATGTTCTCCATCGGCATCCGCAGGTCGGGCCGAATGCGGTTGAAGCACATGTCCATGTCGGCCTTGGCGAACGAGAGCGGAAAATCGATCGCCGCCTCCTTGCCGTCGATCAACCACTCGTCCATGCCCCAGAAGTGCGCATGCTTGAGATTGAGCTCGAGTTCGTTAACCAGCCGCGCAACGAGCGGCAATTGCTCCGTCGGGCCGATTGGTCCGCAGATGCCGGCCGGCCGCTCCGGCGTCGCCTGCTTCCACGCGGTGATGTACTCCAGCGCCTCGGCCAAGTAAAAATCTTCGCGCGTGTCGTAGAACTTCACCGTGAAGCCGGGCCGCGCGAGCTTCGACAGATCGTCGGCCTTCAGATGAGCCGCTTCGTCCAGCAGATCCTTATGGAGCGTCGTGTAGTCCCACCATTCGGGGCTGATCTTGGAGAGCGGTCGCATTGCAGATGGTCCTCAAGGCATGGTTGATCCCACGCCGGCCAAGGTACCACAACTGCGGACCGCCTCAAAGCGGCTACGCGGCGGTTGAAATCGACTCGCGCAGGCCGACTTCCACGAAGCGTTCTGATTCGACTTTGCCGCGCCGGGCGCGAACGCCCAGCAGTACTAACAGTCGCCGCCGTGCTTGCCGCAGCGGCGCGGCCAGACGCCTATGAACGCGCACCAGCAAGGGGCGCGATGCCTCCAATTCGGTTTGCGACAACGGACATTGATCGCGCCGATGCCGCCGGTGCAACTTGGTGAGAATGTAGTCGTCCATTCGTTGCAACACCTGCAACGCCATGCGGGCCGGCCGCGATCGTCCCCACCAAGTCGGCATCAGACCGAAAGAGACTTGAAAGTCGATCAAATACGGCCGACCGTCGGCGCCGACCAACACGTTTTCATGCTTATGGAGATCGACGTAGGCAACGTCGTAAGCATGGATCGCTCGCAGTACCTCGCGGAGGCGACCGAAGAACTCATCGGATGTACGTTCGCGGCATTTCAACGCATGGCCGTCGATAAACTTACGGGCGACGGCGTTCGGCAGCAGGCGACCTTCCGCCCAAACCGCGCCGCACAGTTGTGGAACGAATCCCGTTTCGGCCAAGCGACTCAAAAAGTGCGCTTCGCGTCGTGCCAGTAATCGACCGATCCACGCTCCGGGCAATCCCAGCAACGACTGCCTGCGATTAAACTTGCCGA
>CAMCTH010000485.1 GCA_945877965.1 Planctomicrobium piriforme
AACTGAATTCGAAATGGCCACGGTGCGACCAAGCATGAAAACTCCCGGGCTCGAACGCGATGCGACCGCCCGACTCACCGCCGCTGCAAAACGTCCCATCGCCGTTGCCCAGTTATGCCAGAATCACTAACATCGCGCAATCGCCGTGGCTCGCATGGCCACGAAAGCGGTCGCAATCGTGCCGTTGGCCGACTTGGAAAACGGCCAAGAGGCAGACTTCTTTGCGATGCTCACGCTCAAGGAAGAGCTGAAGACGCGCGACGGCAAGCCGTACTATCGCGTCGGTTTTCGCGATGCCGGACGCGAGGCGATTTTTCCCATTTGGAACGACGCTGTTTGGGCCGACGAATGTCGCCGACTCTGGTCGGTCGGCGCGTTCTACAAGTTGCGGGCCGTCTATCGTGAAACCTCCTACGGTCCCCAACTCGAAATTAAAAAGATCCGCGAGACGGTCGACGCCGACGAGGCCGACGGTTTCGATCCGCTCGGCTTTTTGCCGCGCTCGCGATTCGATTCCGCGACGATGTTCGAAGAGTTGTGCGAGTTGGCCCGCACGAAGATCGAGAACGAACCTCTCCGCGAGTTGACGCTCCACTTGTACGAAACGAATCGCGAGCGACTGCTCACGCTGCCTGCCGCAACGAAGAACCATCACAGCTTCGTCGGCGGGTACTTGGAGCATGTACTGAGTGCGACGCGGACGGCGAGTTACTTTGCCGAAAAGTACGCCGAGTATTATCCCGACATATCGCCGCCGCTCGACGTCGGGCTCGTCGTCGCCGGAACGATGCTGCACGACATCGGCAAACTGCGCGAGTTGGAACTGCTGCCGGAAGGACCGGCGTACACGGTCGAAGGGAGTTTGATCGGCCACATTCTGCAAGGCCGCGACATGGTCCGTGAAGCGGCCGCCGAGTTAGCGCGCCGCGATCCGCCGCTCATCGTCGACGCCGAAACGTTGCTGCGATTGGAGCATATCATCGTCGCGCATCAGCGATTGCCCGAATGGGGCGCGCCGAAACCGCCGATGACTCCCGAAGCTTTGCTCGTGCACTACGCCGACGACCTCGACGCGAAGTTCAACATGCTCGTCAATATCTTGCGCGACGATACGACGCCGGGCCCGATGACGTCGAAAAAGAACGTGCTGGTGCAGCAGTTTTATAAAGGGAAACCGACGTGACGTCGCTTAGCCCGGTCGTCCTCGACCGGGTACTCAGCGCGACCCCATGTGCCGCGCCGAGGCCAAAACGCCGCGAGGACGCGGCGGCTAACCGGGCTTCCGCTTCGCGACGATGATCCGTGGGCGGTGTCCGTGGTCGTTGATCGTCGGTTGGGGTTCGAAGTGGCCCTCGTTGGAGAGGATTTTTTGCATCGCTTCGTGCAACTGTGGGCTGATTTCGATAAACAGCTTGCCGCCGGCAACTAACCGGTCGGCCGCTTGCGGGATGAGACGTTCGATCACCTCCGTCCCGCGCGGGCCGGCTTCCAGCGCCAAATGCGGCTCGAAATCGCGGACGTCGCGATCCAGTTCGGCCATCTCGGCCGTCGTGATGTACGGCGGATTGCTCACGACGAAGTCAAACTTCTTCGCCGCAGGAACCTTCGCGAACAGATCGCTTTCGATGAACTCGATGCGGTCGGTAACTTTGTGTTGCTCGGCGTTCCCGCGAGCTACGCCCAGCGCGGCCGGGCTGACGTCGATCGCCGTGACCCGCGCCTTCGGTAGCTTCAGCGCGGCGCACACGGCAAGGATGCCGCTGCCGGTGCCGACGTCGGCGATCTGCAGGCCTGACTTGTCCGCCGTCGGCGCGTGTTGCTTCGCCGCGTCGAGCAGGCCGACGACCAAGAACTCCGTCTCTGGGCGCGGGATCAGCACGTCGGGCGTGACGGTGAACGGCAGGGAGTAGAACTCGCGTTTGCCGACGAGATAGGCCACCGGGCTGCCGGCCGAGCGCTGCTTGACCAACTCTTTGTAAGCCGCTTTGATCGCGTCGTTCGGCTCTTCTTCGAACCGCGTGTAGAGCATGATCCGCTCGCAGCCGAGCGTGTGGGCCAGCAGCACCTCGGCATCCAGCCGCGGACTATCCGAACCGTTCTTCTTGAGATAGTCGGCCGTCCATTGCAACAAACGACCGATGGTCCAAGGAGGGACAGTGGACATGAGAGTTGCCAGTTGCCGGTGGTCAGTAGCCAGTAAGGAAAAGGAGACGCCGTCGCGATGAAGCCTGGGTCAAAAGTTTCTTACTGGCAACTGACCACTGCCTTATTCCATGTTGCCGAACTGGGCTCGTTGTTCGTTGCGGTCGTAGTCGATCAGGGCCTGCACGACGAAGTCGACGTGGCCCGCCAGGATTTGGTCGAGCTTGTAGAGCGTTAGGTTGATGCGGTGATCCGTCACGCGGTTTTCGGGGAAGTTATAGGTCCGAATCCGCTGACTCCGATCGCCCGAGCCGACGAGCGTCTTCCGCTCTTGCGAACGCTTGGCTTGTTCTTCGGCCCGTTTGTGCTCGTAGAGCCGCGTCTTCAATACGCGTAAGGCCTTGGCAAAGTTCTTGTGCTGGCTCTTTTCGTCTTGGCACTGCACGACGATGTTCGTTTCCAAGTGCGTGAGCCGAACGGCCGACTGCGTCTTGTTAACGTGCTGGCCGCCCGGACCGCTGGCGCAGAACAAATCTTTGCGGTAGTCGTCGGGCTGGATGTTGATTTCAACGTCCTCGGGCTCAGCCATCACGGCGACCGTCGCGGCCGACGTGTGAATGCGTCCCTTGGCTTCCGTCTCGGGAACGCGCTGCACGCGATGCCCGCCGCTTTCGTACTGCAATTCGCGGTAGCAGCCTTCCCCTTCGATGCCGAGAATTACTTCTTTGAAGCCGCCGAGTTCGGTCGGGCTCATGTCGAGCACTTCGACCTTCCACCGCTTCGACTCGCAGTAGTGCTTGTACATTTCGTACAAGTCGCGGGCGAACAGCGCGGCCTCTTCGCCGCCGGTGCCGCCGCGGATTTCCATCACGCAACTGCTCCGCAGCGCATCTTCGCCGCCGACGCTCATGTCGAGCAGTTCGTCCCACGCCGTCTCGCGACGGACGCGGAGATCGGGCAACTCGGCCTCGGCCAACTCGCGCAGATCCTTATCGCCCGACTCGATCATCTCGTTCGCTTCGGCGATCTGATTGTTCAGATCCTTGAACTGCTTGTACTTCGTCGCCAGCTTGGCCAACGCCCCACGTTCGCGCGAGAGGGCCGCGAGCCGGCTGCCGTTGGACAGCACCTCGGGATCCATCAGCATCTGATCGATCTCTTCGTACCGCGCGAGTTTTTTTTCGAGGTCGTCACGCATGGCAGGATCAGTTGACGGTTGACAGTAGGCAGTTGACGGAACGAAGAATACGACGAACCTACCAAAAGACCGCGGGCCGCTCGTCGCGAACCGGCGCAGCTTCTAAGAGCAGGCGACGATCGGCGACGCGCGGCCCGCGTCGTGATTCAAACTACGGCAGCTATTCTTCGTCGGCGGCGGCGACGGCCGTCGGCTTCTTGGCCTTCTTGCTGAGGCTGGCGTATCCACCGGCGAACTTCTTTTGGAACTTCTCGATGCGGCCGGCCGTGTCGACGAACTTCAGCTTGCCCGTATAGAACGGATGGCAGACGCTGCAAATATCGACCTTGATTTCGGGGAGCGTGCTGCGGGTGACGAAGGTCTCGCCGCAACCGCACTTCACGACGGTCGGAATGTATCGGGGATGAATGGATTCTTGCATGGCTCGAACACCGGGCTGCGTGAGAAAGCGACGCTCCGACGGCACCGATGCCGCCGAGTCGAGTGAGCTTAGGGGAACCTCTAATCGTATCGGCATCGCCCGCCTGCTTCAAGAGGCGTAGCACGAAGGGGCTTACCCGGCCGCCCGACGACGTAAAGACCGACGGCGAAGCAGTTTCGGTCCGATCCGTCGATTCACCTCCGATAGCACGCGGAATCGCTGGCCAGGCTTGAGTTCCCGACCTCCATTGCATGCATATGGGCGAACGGCGAACTTTAGCGAGAATCTTCTCCGGCAATTACCGCTGCTTGCCGTATCCGTGCGGGTGCGCGTCGTGCCATTTCCAGGCCGTCGCGACGATCGAGTCGATCGTGGTGAACTGCGGCGACCAGCCGAGGACGCGGCGGGCGGCGGTCGAGTCGGCCACCAATTCCGGCGGGTCCCCTTCGCGGCGGGCACCGAGTTGTTCCGGAATCGCGTGCCCCGTCGCGCGGCGGCAGGCGTCGATCACTTCGCGGACGCTGTGTCCCCGGCCGGTGCCGAGGTTGAGCTTCAGCGTCGTGCCCGGTTCGAGCAAGTTCAGCGCTCGCAGGTGCGCGTCGTGCCATTTCCAGGCCGTCGCGACGATCGAGTCGATCGTGGTGAACTGCGGCGACC
>CAMCTH010000486.1 GCA_945877965.1 Planctomicrobium piriforme
AGGCACGAGGCGGCACGTGGGCATTGCGATTGCTCGTGTACATGACCTTGCCGCCCGGGATCGGGCAGGGGCCCAAGTTGTACACGCCGTAATTGAGCGACGTTTTGCCCTCTTCGCGTTTGCGATAATCGCTCGACCATGGGGCCGCGCCGGTGTTCGGCGTGAACGTTTGGTCGGTCAAGCGAACGATCTTGCGCGTCGGGACGTGAATGCGATAGATGTCGGCTCCGGTGTGTTCAGTGTCGATGAACTTCGCGTAGTAAACCGATTCGCCGTCGAAGGAAACGTACGGATCCATCACGGAACCGTCGGCCCCGGCGACGAGAACCTCTTCGCTACCGTCGGGATGGAGCAGCATCAGGTCGGCGCCGGGCTCCATCATGTGCGGACGCGAGAACTCGGCCCACCGGGCTTCCTTGCCGTCGGCTCGCCGGAGACCGCGGACATAGACGATGTCGTAGTCGTACGTCACACGATTGTCGGTCGTAACATGCGGCGGATCGATACTGAGCCGAATGCCCGAGCGAGCGTCCTGAGCGAGCGTCGCCGATGCAAACAGCGACAGACCGACGCAGATGAGTCCGAAGAAACTTTTCGCCGACATTATCAGCCTCCTGCGATGCCAAAGGAAAGCTGCAAAGAAGTCGCTAATCTAGAGTCGCCGCCAGGGCCGTGTCAAAAAATCAACGCGAGCTGCCGATGCACCAGAGATGCTTGTGTGTGCGGATGAACAACTCGCCGTCGACCGCAACGATCGAAGCGTTGCATCGTTCGTTGAGGCGATTGACTCCCAGCAGTTCGTATTTCGGTCCGGCGGCGAAGACCGTCGTCGCTCCGTCCTGATCGGTGATGTAGATTCGTCCCGCCGCGTGGATCGGCGAGCCCCATGCCGTTTTGCCGCCGGGTCTTTTTTCGATCTGGCCTTTCCAAAGGTCGTCGCCGGACGTCTTCCACAAGTAGCAGCCGGGTACGCCGACGTTGTCGTAAGTATACAAGTAATCGCCGACGATGACCGCCGTGCTGATGTACATGGAACCGACGCGATGTCGCAGTCGATCTTTGCTGATTTCGCCGCTGCCGCCGAGCTTGACGAGGTTCTGGCCGAATACCATCAGGCCATCCGCGAACAACGGCGACATGTAGCAGTAATTGCCGGGTCCAGTGGACGACCACAGTTCCCGACCCGTTTGCGGATCGTAACCTTTTAACTTGTTCGGCACGGCGAACAGGAGTTGATCCTGATCGCCGATGCGCGCGATCAGCGGCGTACTCCAAGAGCCGCGAAACGTGCGACTTGTAATTCCGTCGTCGCCGTCAGGTTCGACGGTTTCCCACACCTTCGCACCGGTTCGCTTATCGACCGCGAGCAAAAATTGCCGCGCTCCCGGTCCGCACCAAACAATGCAGAGGTCGTCGTACAGAATCGGCGACGACGCCGTTCCCCAAAGATGCTGCAGCTTACCGACGTCGTAACGCCACAACTCTTTCCCTGCGAAGTCGTAGCACACCAATCCGGCCGAGCCGTGACTGGCGATGACGCGCTCGCCGTCGGTCACCGGCGAAGCGGAGCAGAAAGGATTCGTCGGGTGCGTGATCTCGAGCTCGTCATAAGCCACGTCTCGTTTCCAGATTTGCCGGCCGTCGGCGCGGTCGAAGCAGATGACCGAACGTTTGGCGGCGATCGCATGTCCGCCGGCCGAGGAACCTCCCGCAAACTCTTCGGGCACCTTCGGCGGCCATTTCGTAACGTCGTCGGCTTGCGTGATGAAGATGCGATCGCCCCAGACGATGGGCGTCGAATTACCGGGCGACGGCAGCGCGGCTTTCCAACGAACGTTTTCCGTCGGACTCCAGGTGATCGGCACGTCAGCCGACGAACTCAACCCTTGACCGCTGGGTCCGCGCCAGGCCGGCCAATTTTCACCGCGGACAATCGTCGGCGCGACCGACGCCCGAATGACCGCGATGCAAACCACCAGCGGAAGGAGGGCGGAAAGGCGAGGCATAGTCTTTGCCCTGAGGTTGAGGCGAGCGAGCGTCGTTTCGCCAAGATAATCCGACGACGGTCACTATCGCGCTCCGCGAGATCGCCGGCAAGTATATAGACTGCACGCCGCCTTCTCGACCCAATCGCCAAGCCGTCCGGACAACGGAAACCGCAAGAGCGTGATGTAACCGATTGACGCCGCGTTCGCGGTCGAAGGCGCAGGCCTCGTTTTTTCGCTGGTGTGAGCTTCGGAGCTTGCGGCGGCCGTTGCCTGCCTCAAAGCGACCAAGCGGTTACAATGCTGCGATGGATGATACCCTTGCTGCCGCCATCGACGCGCCGCATGCCCGGGCGGTCGAACACGTTATCTCGCACCTCGACGTCGATGTTGAGCGCGGATTGACGACGGCCGAAGCGGGGCAGCGACGATTGCGATTTGGTGAGAACCGACTCCCGGAGGCGGCGGTTCGTCCGGCGTGGTTGAAATTTGCGGCGCAGTTTAATCAACTCGTCGTTTGGATCTTGATCGCCGCCGCCGTCATCGCCGGGGCGACGGGCGACCTGATCGACACGGCGGCGATTCTCGCCATCGTCTTGCTCAACGGTGTGCTCGGGTTCGTCCAGGAAGAACGAGCGGAGCAGGCCTTAGAGTCGCTCAAGAAAATGGCCGTGCCGGCGACGCGAGTGCGGCGGGACGGCGAGTTGACGTCGCTGCTGGCCCGCGAGTTGGTCCCCGGCGACGTCGTGCTCCTGGAGGCGGGCGATAGCGTGCCGGCCGACGCTCGGTTGATCGAAGCATTTGCTATGACGGTGCAAGAAGCGGCGCTCACCGGCGAGTCGGTGCCGGTAGAAAAGAACGCTCGCCAGGTTGTCCAAGCTGCGGTCGCGCCGGCCGATCGGACGAACATGATCTTCTTCGGCACCGCGATTACGACGGGCAAAGGAACGGCCGTCGTCACCTCGATCGGCGCAAGCACCGAACTCGGCCGCATCGCCGGAATGCTGGCCCGCGAAGAGCGCGAGCCGACGCCGTTGCAAAAACGACTGGCCGAACTGGGACGCATTCTCGTCGTGGTCTGCTTGGCCATCGTCGCCGTCATTGCCGGTCTCTTGCTGTTGCGCGGCATGCCGTTGATGGAAGTGCTGCTGCCGGCAGTCAGTCTTGCCGTCGCCGCGGTCCCGGAGGGATTGCCGACCGTCGTCACGGTGGCATTGGCGCTCGGTCTACGACGCCTTGTTCGTCGCAACGCGCTGGTACGGAAACTGCCGAGCGTCGAGACCCTCGGGTCGGTGACGGTGATATGCACCGACAAGACCGGCACGTTGACGCGCAATGAAATGACGGTCCGCGAGTTGGTCGTCGGCGACGTCGGTTATGAGGTCACCGGCACAGGTTACGCGCCGCACGGCGAGTTTCGACCTCAGCCGACGGCTGGCACCGAACCGTCGTCGAATGAGAGCGACTTAGAATTAGCGCTGCTCGTCGGTTTGCGATGCAATAACTCTCGCGTCGTACCGACCGACGACGGCGAGCATTGGCAAGTCTTGGGCGATCCGACGGAAGGTGCGTTGGTCGTGGTGGCCATGAAGCGAGGCTTGCCCCCTTCGGACGATTCGTTCCGACTGGAGTATGAGATTCCGTTTGATTCGACGCGCAAGCTGATGTCGACGGTGTTTCGTCGCAGCGACGGTTCGCGCGTGATGTATGTGAAAGGGGCGCCCGAAGCGGTGCTGGCTCTGAGCCGAGCACGGCGTATCGCCGGCAAAGACGAACCATTCACCGACGACAATCGGGCGACGGTCTTGCGTCGGAACGCGGAAATGGCGGGGCGAGCGTTGCGTGTGCTCGCCTTGGCGTATCGCAACGATCCGCCGCTGGACGAAGAGAACGCCGAAGCGGAACTGACGTTCGTCGGCCTCGTCGGGATGATTGATCCACCGCGCGACGAAGTTCGTGATGCGGTCGCGCTCTGTCGTCAAGCCGGCATTCGGCCGGTGATGATCACGGGCGATCACCCCGGCACAGCCGAAGCGATCGCCCGCGAACTCGGCATCCTCGACGACCAAGCGCCCCAGGTGTTGTCGGGTCGAGAACTCGATCAGCTCGACGATGCGGAATTGGAGCGTCGCGTTACGCAGACATCCGTTTATGCCCGGGTCACCGCCGAACACAAACTGCGCGTCGTCCATGCGTGGAAACGTCGAGGGGAGATCGTCGCCATGACGGGGGACGGCGTCAACGATGCGCCGGCCGTGAAGGCGGCCGACATCGGCATTGCGATGGGAATCACCGGAACCGACGTCACCAAAGAAGCGTCGGACATGGTGCTGACCGACGACAATTTCACGTCGATCGTCCATGCCGTCGAGGAGGGGCGCGGCATTCTCGACAATATTCAGAAAGTGATTCACTAT
>CAMCTH010000487.1 GCA_945877965.1 Planctomicrobium piriforme
AATCGCACGCCCGACGTCGCCGAAATGAGCATTGCCCCCAGGAAGTGCCGTAGCCAGTGGATTCGATCGCTAAAACTGCGATAATCCAAGTTCGCCACCCCCGTTCGTTACACCCCGTCTTCGCAAGGACTCCGAGGATGTCGGTTACCGAGACCATTCGCACCGCAATCGTTGCCGTTCCTTTGTTCGCCGCACTCAGCATCGGCCTGCTCGGCAGCCCCCGCGCCGCCTTCGCTCAGGCCGTCGAGGCCCGCGCCGCCGATCAGCAGTTCGCCGCCGCCGCCGGTTTGCATAACCGTCAGGCCTTCGATCTGGCGGCCGACGAATGGGAAAAATTTCTCAAAGACTTTCCCAAAGACAAACGGGTCAGCGAGGCGCGGCACTATTTGGGCATCTGCCGTTTGCAAAAAGAAGACTATGCCGGCGCGGCGACCGTGCTGCAGCAGCTTCTGACGGCCGATCCGAAATTCGAACAGATCGCGTCGTCGCAGTTGTACTTGGGACTGGCGCAATTCAACCTCGCGCGCGGCGGTAAAGACGCCGAGTACGCGAACGCGGAGAAGTCTCTCGGCGATCTGCTCAAAGCGCATCCCGAAGGAAAGCACGTTGCGCAGGCGTTGTACTATCGCGGCGAAGCGCAATACGCGCAAGGCAAGAAGGCCGAAGCGGTTCAATCGTACGAAAAATTCGTCGCCGCCCACACCGACGATCCGCTGCTCCCCGACGCGTTGTATGCCCTCGGCGTCGCGCTCGACGAAACCGGCAAACGAAATGAAGCGGCCCAGGCCTATGTCGATTTCCTCAAGCAGTTCCCGGAGAACCCGCTGAAGATCGACGTCGGCGTCCGCCGCGCGGAACTGCTCGTCACCGACGGCAAGTTGGACGAGGCCGAAAAGTTGTTCGCCCTGGCCGCCGCCGACAAAGGCTACGACGCCGCCGACTACGCCCTGCTCCGTCAGGCCGGCTGCGTTTACGATCGCCGCGACTATGCCGCTGCAACGAAACTTTACGACGATCTCGCCAAGCAATTCCCCAAATCGCAATACGCCCCCGCCGCAAAACTATCGGCCGGTAAGAGCGCCTACTTCGCCGGAGATCACGCAGGGACGGTCTCGCGACTCGCGTCGTTTGCCAAACAGACCGACGAAGCGGGAATCGAAGCGGCCCACTGGTCGGCCCGCGCGTCCTTAAAACTTGGCAAGCCCGACGCCGCCCTCGCCTCGGCCGACGCCGCGATGAAGAACGCCGGTAAGTCGCCGTTCGCCGCACAGCTGCAACTCGATCGGGCCGATGCGCTTTACGAACTCCCGAACCGTCGGCCCGATGCTTTGACCGCGTATCGCGATTTGGCAACGAAGTTCGCCGCCGATCCGCTCGCCGCGCAAGCCACGTACCTCGCGGCGTTCACCGCCCTGGAACTCGGCAAGAACGACGAAGCCCGCACGCTGGCGGATCAGTATCTCAAGCAACATCCCGAGCATTCGCTGCGGTCCGCCGTGGAGTACGTCGGGGCCGAAAGCCAGCTTCGCGGCGGCAAGTTCGACGATGCCGCGACTCGGTACGACGCTCTGCTCAAACGCTTCAGCGACGCGGACGATCGTTCGTTGTGGACCGTCCGCCGCGCGACGGCATTGTCGCTCGCCGGTCGCCACGACGACGTAATCGCTTCGCTCGGCAAGTCGGCCGGCAAACTCGGCGATGCATCGCTCCAGGCCGAGGCGCGCCATCTGCTCGGCCTCAGCCGCCAAGCACAAAAAGATTACAAGACGGCCGCCGCCGACTTCGAAGCCGCTCTGGCTCTCGATCCGAAGCGCAAACAAGCCGACGAAACGATGATCGCTCTGGCCGAGTCGCAACGGCTGGGCGGCGACGACAAGAAATCGCTCGCCACGCTCGCTAAGTTCACCGCGACATTCCCCAAGAGCCCGCTCGCCGACACGGCCGACTATCGGACGGCCGAACTCGCGTTTGCCGACGGCGACACGACCCTCGCCGAGAAGGCGTACCAACGACTGCTCGCGGATCATCCGCAAAGCCGACTCGCGCCGCACGCGCAGTATGGACTGGCGTGGTCGTTGCTCAGTCGGGGCGAGTTGTCGGAGTCGGCTGCCGCGGCCGATGCCTTGCTCAAGCGGACTGATCTGCCAGCCGACGTCGCCGCCAAGGGGAGCTATGTCCGCGCGTTGGCCCGACATCGTCTCAAACAGTATCAGCCGGCGATCGACGACCTGCAGGCGTACCTGAAAACGAAGCCGACCGGCGTCGATCAGGCCGACGCGTTATACGTGCTCGGCCTCTGCCAAGAAGCGCTCGACAAGAACGCCGACGCCGCCAAGACTTTTGGGACGTTGCTCGACGTCGCGCCGAAGTATGCCGGTGCGGCCAAGGTGCTGTACGAACTCGGCTGGATCAACAAAGCGCTCGACAAGCCGGACGATTCGACCGCCGCTTTCGCACGACTGGCAAAAGACCATGCCGACGACCCGCTGGCGGCCGAGGCGCTGTTTCACGTCGGCGAAGCGGCTTACGCCAAGAAAGATTGGCCCGCCGCGATCGATGCCTACTACGACGCCCGCGAAAAGGCTGACACGCCGGAGCTCGCTGAGAAGTCGGCCCATAAGCTCGGCTGGACCTACTTCCATCAAGAGAAGTTCGCGAAGGCCGAAGAGTGGTTCACCTTCCAACAAGAGAAGTACGGCACCGGCCCGTTGTCGCAAGACGCTGCCTTCATGGCGGGCGAGGCGGCCTTCAAGCAAGAGAAGTACAAAGAAGCGCTCGCCGAGTACGCCAAGGTAAAGCAACCGCAAGGGGCCGACTTCACGCTGCTCGCGCTGCTCCACGGCGGTCAGGCGGCCGCACAATTGCAAGATTGGAAGCAGAGCCAAACGTTGCTCGACGCCGCTGCGACGCAGTTCCCGCAATCGCCGTATCTGCCGGAAATCAACTACGAACGAGGCTGGGCCCTGCAAAACCTCGGTCAGGACGACGAAGCGCTGAAGCTGTACGAGACGGTCACGACCCAAACGGATCGTGAAATCGCCGCGCGGGCCCGCTTCATGGTCGGCGAAATCCACTTCAACAAGAAAAACCACGCCGAGGCGGTCCGTCACTTCTTCAAGACCGCCTATGGTTATGGTTATCCTGAATGGCAGGCCCGCGCGCAGTTCGAGGCGGGCCGCTGCTTCGAAGTCCTCGGCAAGTTGCAGCAAGCCAAGCAGTCGTACCAAGAAGTGGTTGACAAGTATTCGAAGTCGGAAGAGGCCGAGTTGGCCAAGAAGCGTTTGAGTGAATTAGGTTCGTAACCAACGGCGAGTCGTCCGCAATTATTTTTGATTGCCGGAATGCTCGTCGGGAGAACGTCATGAAGTTCGCCGGTATCGTCGGCCGCCTGTTCGCGGTCGGGTTTGTCATCATGTCGCCGGCGATTGCGTCGCTCGGCCTGTCGTCGTCGCTGCACGCGAAAGCTCCGGTCGCACCGCCGGTTGCTCCGGTCCCATCCGGGGCTCCGTTGGGAACGGCCGGCAACGCAGGTATGCAACAGGCCGATGCCTTGGCCGCCGCCGCGCTCGCCGCTCCCTCGGCCACGGCCGACGCCGCCTTGCCGCCGGCCCCGAAGCCGGAGATCAACTTGTGGCAACTGGCCAACGACGGCGGGCCGTTGATGTACCCCATCTACGCCATGTCGATCTTCGTCGTCTGCTACGCCTTCGAGCGCGCCTTCGGCATGCGTCGTCGCCGACTGTTGCCGCCGGGCCTCGTCAGCGAGTTGGGCGAACTCTCGAAGCGGAGCGGCGGCGTCGATCCGCGGGCTGCCTATCGCGCGTGCCAACGTTATCCATCGACCGCCGCGACCGTGCTCAAAGCGGTGCTGCTCAAGATCGGTCGCCCCTTCGCCGAATTAGAACTGACGCTGAAGGAAGCGAACGAGCGCGAGGCGGCCCGGTTGTATAAGAACGTCCGCCCGATGGAGTTGGCCATTTCGATCGCGCCGCTCCTCGGTCTGCTCGGCACGGTGCAAGGCATGATCATGGCGTTCTTCGTGACGGCCAATGCCGACCTGCACGTCAACAAAGCCGAGCAACTGGCCCAAGGCATTTACGTGGCGCTCGTCACCACGTTCGCCGGCCTCTGCGTCGCCATCCCGGCCGCCATGTTGGCCCACTATTTCGAAGGCAAGATCCAAACGTTCTTCCGCGAGCTCGACGAGCTGGTGCTCGGCCTGTTGCCGCAATGGGAACGTTACGAAGGCAAGCTCCGCGTCAGCTCGAACAGCTTGGCCGGCGAGACGGAAACGCCGCCGACCGAGCCTCCCGTCGCGCGGCAGCCGGCCCCCGTCGGTCGTTCGTAGTTCTGTCACGTTCGTTCGTCGTTCGCTCAACTAGTTCTGCTTTCTTTT
>CAMCTH010000488.1 GCA_945877965.1 Planctomicrobium piriforme
GTTGCTCGATCTGCGCGAGGTTTCGTTTTCCTACGGGACGACGGCGGCCTTGCGCGACGTGACGTTGCGACTCGAGCCCGGGCCGATCGGCGTCGTCGGCAACAACGGGGCCGGCAAATCGACGCTCCTCAAACTCCTGCTCGGCCTGCTGCAACCGACCTCGGGCACCGGCACGATGCTCGGCCGACCGCTCGGCGGCGGAGGCCGCGAGTTGCGCGGCATCGTCGGGTATATGCCCGAGACGACGGCCGTGGTTCCGTTGTTGGCCGGGGCCGAGTTCGTCGCCCTCTCGGGCGAACTGTACGGCATGCCGCGCCGCGATGCGTTGCGTCGGGCTCACGAAACGCTTGACTACGTCGGCCTCGGTGAGATGCGCTATCGCCGACTCGACGAGTACTCCACCGGCAACGTGCAGCGACTCAAACTCGCGGCCGCCTTGGTCCATGATCCGCAACTGCTACTGCTCGACGAACCGACGAACGGTCTCGACCCGGCGGGGCGAGCGTCGATGCTGCGACTCATCGAAGACCTGCTGGCCGAGACTGGCAAGAGCGTATTGTTTTGCACCCACTTGCTCGGCGACGTCGAACGGGTCTGCCGCCAAGTCGTCGTGATGCACCGCGGCACGGTCGCCGTCGCCGGTTCATTGCACGATCTACGACAGGCCTCGCGACGTCGCTACGCTGTGTCTTGGCAGGGAGACGGCACGACGTTCGTCGCGACCTTGCGCGACGCGAGTATCGAATTGCTACCTAACAATGCGATCTCGGAACTCGGTAAATATAATACCGCTATCCTCGCGCTCCCTGACGACACTACGACGGCGCAACTCTTCGCCCTCGCGCGGACCGCCGGAGTAACGCTCGTCGAACTGCGGCCCGAACATGAAGATCTTGAACAGCTCTTCTTCCGGGTTACGCAACCGGCGGAGGCGGCTCGTGTCGGCTAACGGCGTCGGCGACTATCGACCTTGGCACGGCGAGCGACGCGCACCGCTCGCGGCCTGCGGCGCTATCATGCGGACCTCGCTCCGGCAATTGTTCCGTCGCAAGGTCTATTGGATCGTGCTGGCGATCGGCCTCGGGCAGTATCTCGTCTATGCGTCGGTCATCTACGGGCTGACGCAAATGCAAATGCCCGAGCGGTCGAAGAACATGCTGCTGCAGTCGTTCAACTTCAGCCCGAACGCCGACGACCCCCAAGAGACCGGCTACTTACAGTTCGTCGAAGCGCAGAGTTTGGTGGTGATGATTCTGCTAGCGCTCTGCGGCAGCCAAATGATCGGGTCTGATTTTCGCGACGGCGTGCTGCCGTTTTACCTTTCGCGACGAATCGAGCGCCGTCACTATGTGCTGGGAAAAATCCTCGCGATCATCGTCGTCGTCTGGCTGTTGACCGTCGTCCCAGCGTTCGCACTCTTCATCGAGTTCGGCCTCTTCACGACGTCGCTCGATTATTGGTGGGAGAATTGGAAGATCGTGCCGGCCCTGCTCGGTTACGGCCTCGTGCTCGGCGGCGTGACGGCCGTGTGGCTCGCCGCGATCTCGGCCTACTTACAACGGCTCGCGCCGATCGCCGTCACCTGGGCCAGCCTGTTTTTGCTCACCGGACGTTTGGCCCTCGCGCTTCGTGATGCAACGGGCGATCGGCGCTGGCTGCTGCTCGATCCGTGGCGAGACCTGCGCCTCGCCGGACGATTGTTCTACGGCGTCTTCCCCACGGCCGACGATCGGCAACTTCCGCTCCAAGCCGCCGCGCTGCTCGCCGTCGTGACCGCAATCGCCTTCGCCGCGTTGATGCGCCGCGTCCGCGCCGTCGAGGTGGTCTCATGAGTACGACGAATACGGAGATCGCGCTGACGTTCGACGGCGTCACCAGGTTCTACGGCCCGGTGATCGGTCTGGGCGACGTCACGCTTCGCTTCGGGCCCGGCGTAACTGGACTACTCGGTACGAACGGGGCCGGCAAGTCTACGCTGCTCAAACTCGCCTCCGGTCGATTGCGGCCGACTCAGGGTTGCGTACGCATCGGCGACTTCGATGCGACGTCGCTCGCCGCCAAACGGCTGCTCGGCTACTGTCCCGAGATCAACAAGTTCTACGAAGAGATGACGGGCCGCGAGTTCGTCCGCACGATGACGCGGCTCTACGGTTACAGCTGGAGCGAAACGCGGCAACGAACCGAAGCTGCCCTCGATCGCGTCGGCATGCTCGATCGAGCCGACCGAGCCTTGGGCGGTTACAGTCACGGCATGCGGCAACGGATCAAGCTCGCGCAGGCCGTCGCTCACGAACCGCGCGTACTGCTGCTCGACGAACCGCTCACCGGCATCGATCCCGCGGGGCGTCGCGAAGTGAACCAACTGATACGCGATCTGGCCGATGAAGGTCGCACCGTCGTCGTGTCGAGTCACTTGCTCGTCGAGTTGGAACAGTCGGCCGATCACTTGGTCATGCTCCAGCGCGGTCGCGTGCAGGCCGAGGGGACGCTGGCCGAGTTGCGTCGCCGACTCGACGATCAACCGCTCACGATCCGGATCGAATCGCCGCAAGCCCGACGCTTGGCGGCTATATGCGTCGCAGGGCCCGAGGTTGCACAGGTCGATGTCCGCGGCGACGCCGTGACGATTCGCACGACCGATGCGCCGCAATTCTTCGTCGCGCTGAACGAACTGATCGCCGCGCACTCGCAGGAGACCGAACCGCTGGTCGTCGAGCGGATGGAAACGCTCGATGCCGGGGCCGAGGCGGTGTTCGACTATCTGCAGCGAGGTGCGACGTGACGTACCTTCGCGCCGGGACGACGCTCGTCTTCACCACGTTTCGCCGTCTCGTCTGGTCGGTCGGCACGCTGATGCTGCTGTTCCCGCTGGCGGCTTGCACGCTGTTCGTCGCTCGCCGCGGCTATCCGCAGATCAGCGACCCGCTCGTCGCGTTCAATTCGCTGAGCAATTTCCTGCTCTACATCTACGCCTCGTTCATGCCGCCGCTCGCCGCCTTGGCGTTCGGCGCACAGAGCCTGGGCGGCGATCGTGAAGACCGCACGCTCGTTTTTCTGTTGATTCGTCCCGTGCCGCGGTGGGTGATCCTGGCCGCGAAGTTTGCGGCGGCGTGGCCCTTGGCAATTTGCGTCTCCTGCGGCGGGCTAGCGCTGCTCTGCCGTCTCGCTGGACCGCCGGGTTCCATTGCGTTCGCCGCTTACTTGCCTGCCATTTTCTACATGACGACGGCCTACACCGCCGTGTTCCTCGCCTTCTCGGTATTGTTCCGCCATGCGGTCATCGCGGCACTCGTCTACTCGCTCTTCATGGAAGTGCTGCTCGGCAACGTGCCGGGCATCATCAAGAAGCTGGCCGTTAACTACTACGGCCGGTCGCTGATGTTCGACGCCGGCGTCGATCACGGCCTGGTCGCCCCCGATCCACAGTGGTTCGAACCGCTCTCGGGCTTCGCCGCCCGCGGCACTTTGCTGGGGATCACGCTCGCGGTGCTCGTCGGAGCGTGGCTCGTCTTCCGTCTGCGCGAGTACGAAGACTCCGCCTGATCGTCGAGCAATCAGGCTCGCATCTTGACGCGGAATTGTCCGCCGTCGGTTGCACAGTTGCCCGTAAACGACCATGATTCTTACTCGTTCCTTGGGCTCCCTCATTCTGATTTCTGACTTCCGAATTCCTTCATGCGAACAACTTGGACTTTTCATACTGCCGGGCAACTCATCTTCGGTCGCGGGGCGGTGCGTCGCCTGGGTGAAGAAGCGCTCCGGATGCGGCTCCGCAAGATCCTGATCGTGACCGACAAGCACCTGGTCGAAGCCGGGCTTCTCGCGCTGGTGCGGATGCCGTTGGAATCGGTCGGCGTGTCGATTGAGGTGTTCGACGGCGGTGAGCCCGAGCCTTCGATTGAATTGGCCGAAGCGCTCGTGGCGGCGGCCCGCGAGTCGAAGCCCGACGGCATTCTCGGCCTCGGCGGCGGCAGCAACATGGACCTCGCCAAGATCGCGGCGACGTTGCTGACGCACGGCGGCGCTGTCCGTGATTACGTCGGCGAAGATAAAGTCCCCGGCCCGGTCCTGCCGCTCATCTGCGTCCCCACGACCGCCGGAACGGGCAGCGAGGTGAGCGCGTCGACCGTGCTGACTGACAAAACCAATCAGTTGAAAGTCGGTCTGCTGAGCAACTATCTCCGGCCGCGGCTCGCCGTCGTCGATCCCGACCTGACCGTCAGCTGCCCCAAGAAAGTGACGGCCGACAGCGGCATCGACGCGCTCACGCATGCCATCGAGGCTTACACGGCGATCGACAACGAAGACTTTCCGTTGCCGCCGGAAGAACGCTCGACATAGCAAGGTCGCCATCCGTTCGGCGACATGCTGGCTGAGAAGGCGATCAC